>CAZGYL010000028.1:0-16594 GCA_964529985.1 uncultured Planctomycetia bacterium
GGCCTGGAGAAATCAACCGGCGGGTGGTTCTCCACGGGCAAGCGGATCCGAACCGTGCGCTCAGGTGCCTCAGCAGGCGCTTTGAGCAGTTCCTCGGGAGGTGCGCTTTCAGCGAACGTGCGCCTGAGGAACGATTCATTGGCCGTGTTTTCAAGGATTCTGCGCACCAGATAGGCCATGCCCGGAATGAGCGGTCCGTAGGGAACGTAAACTCTAACCGAAAACCCGGCTGCAAGAAGGGCGTCCATGACAGGGGCGCCCATTCCGTAGAGAACTTGGAATTCCCAGCGATCCTCAGGCACCTTGTACTTGCGTGCCGCATGCGCGGCCACGGCCAAAGATCGGATATTGTGGCTTGCAACGGCGGTGCGGACCACCTTGTTGTTCTTGAGGAATTTCTCCACTATCGCCTCAAAGACCCGGTCGGTGTTTTCCTTGGCCGTGAAAACCGGAATAGGCCAGCCGTTGTATACCGCGTTTATTATCTCCCAGTCCCAGTAGGCGCCTTTTACAAGGCGGACCCACGGTGCTTGAGGCAACGTCCTTAGGAAAGATAAAAGTTCTTCTGCTTTTGCCCTTGAGTCCTTCAGATAGGTCTGAAAGGCGATACCCACAGCTCCGCTTTCCCGTACCAGGCGGTCGTTGAAAAGATCCCGGAATATCTGCAGGGTGATCTCGCGGAAAGCGTACTGCTCCATATCCAAAGTCGCCTGGCCGCCGAGCTCGATCACCCTGTGTGCGATCGGCAGCAGACGCTCCAGAACGGCGGCGCTTGAGTGTTTCGGTGCCGCAGGCTCAAACTGGGAGTACAAAGCGGTGGGTTTGATCGAAACATTCACCGGGCCGCAGCGGTCGCGTTCAGCCGCAAGCCCTTCAACGAGCTCCAGGTACGCTTGGGCGTAGGCGTCGGCTTCGGCTTCGCTGCGGATGGCTTCTCCAAGGATGTCGACGGTGTAGAGAGCTCCCGCTGCGGCGAGTTTCTCAATAGCCTCAGAGGCCTCTTGAATGTTTGAGCCTGCGATAAAGTACCGCGCTACCGTCTTTACGGCGAATTCGGCTATTCCCGAGGCGACCGAGCTCAGGCCTAAACCCGAGACGGCTATGCCGGCGCGCAGGCTTGCGGGCAGGCGCGTGTCCTGACGCGGAAAATACTCCTTGAGGTGCTGTACCACGCTTGCCGGATCTTTGAGTGCGGGAAGGACATCGACGAACCTCAGCATTTGGATCTTGAGATCTTCGTTCGCCAGATACCATTGAAGGGCACGATTTTGCCAGAACTCTTTGGTGAAGACCGATCCGGCCCGTGACCGCATTAGATCGAGCAGCTCTTTGCCCAAGGCCTCCACGGAATCGGATTGAAGGAAGGCGGGTTCCTTGGTTCTCGATCGCTTCCAGAGCATAGTGCTTGTTCCTCCACAGGGTTTTGTGCGCCGCCTTATGATACAAAAAACAGAAAATGAAGGTAATACAAAGTGCTCGTTCCCGGAATGGAGGTGCTGTCTTACGTGAGGGGATCGCCGGCTTTGGTGTGCGAAGACCGGCGGGGGGAGTCGGTCGGAGTCGGCTGGGTGGCGGCGGCAAGCTGTTCTATTTCGCGCCAGTTTTCATCGACTTGCTCTTGAAGTTCGGCGACCTGCTCTTCCGTTAGATGTTTGAATCTGCCTTGAAGCGCAAGATAGTCGCGCAATGGTTTGGGATTGCGCACTGGAACGGTCAGGCGCCAGCGCACGCCGTCTTCGATTTCCAGGAGCGGGAACATGCGGGTTTGCACCGCAAGCCTTGCCAGTTTCACCATGTGCTGCGGTTGAGAGCGCCAGCCGACAGGACAGGGGGTCAGGATGTGAATGAAACGCATGCCCTGAATCCCCTTAGCTTTGGTGAATTTTTTAACAAAATCCTCCGGATAGGCGACGCTTGCGGTTGCTATGTAAGGAATCCGGTGCGCGGCCATGATCCGAACGATATCCTTTTTCGGCCTGCTCTCAGGATACTTCTCGGGAGTAGTGGTGGTCCAAGCGCCTTTCGGAGTGGCGCTGCTTCGCTGGATGCCCGTGTTCATGTAGGCTTCGTTATCGTAAACGGCGTAAATAAAATCGTCGTTCCTTTCAGCTGCTGCTGAAAGGGCCTGAAGCCCGATATCGAACGTGCCGCCGTCACCGGCCCACGCAAGAACCGTCACATCTTTTTTGCCCAAAACCCTGATGGCCGCGCTGATTCCCGAGGCAATCGACGCCCCCGTCTCAAATGCAGTGTGATAAACAGGCACTTTGAGCGCCGAATGGGGGAAAGGGCCTGCAATCACCGACCAGCAGCACGCTGGAATATCCACTATCGTACGCGGCCCCAGGGCTTTGAGAGCATAGCGCATGGCAAGAGCCGCACCGCAGCCTTGGCAGGCCTGATGGCCGCAGGTCATGTACTCGTCAGGAGGTATGGTGAAACGCACGGATCGCAGGCTCCTTCAGCTCTCACCGGGAGCGGAAACCAAAGGGTGCTCTTCGCCTGTAAGTTTCCGCTCCTCGGGGTAACCCTTCAACCCTCTGAAAAGAACCAAACGTCCGTCAAGCTTTTCCCGCCACGCTGTAAGGCCCATTCGGTAGACGTCATCAACGGTGATGTCCCGCCCGCCCAGGCCGGAAACGAAACCGAAAAGCTGCTGCTGGTTGCGCCCGTCGATTCGTCCCGGGAAGAGTACAGCGCGCAGTTCCTGAGCGAAAATGCCTCCGAAACCGAAAGACAAGTTCCGGTCGATCACACAGATACGCTTAACAGCCCTGAGAGCCGTGCGTACAGCTTCTGCAGGAAAAGGCCGAAAGACGCGGATCCGCAAAGATCCCGCCGGTATTCCTTCTTCGCGAAGCCTGTCCACAGCCAGGCGCAGGTTCCCCGCAAGAGCGCCGGCTGTGACAAGAGCAAGCGCTGCGTCTTCCAGGCGGTATGTTTCAATGAGCCCGTAGCGCCTGCCGAAGAGTTCTCCGTATTCGTATCCCGCCTGCTCGAACAACGTGAGAGCGCGGTCATGCGCCTGAGCGATCTTATATCTGAGCTCGAAATAGCCGTCGGGGCCCGTCAAGTTGCCGAAACTGCAAGGTTTCTCCACATCAAGCCGCCAAGGCGGATCGTAAGGCGGAAGATAGCGGTCGACCTTCTCCTGGGGCGGGATTTCCACATTCTCGCCCGTGTGGGAAAGCAGAAATGCATCCAGCACCACCATGCAGGGCAGCATTACCTGCTCCGCCACGCGGAATGCCTGAATAGTACTGTCCAGGACCTCCTGATTGTCAGCCGCATATATCTGCATCCAACCCGTGTCGCGCTGCGCAAGCGAGTCGGTTTGGTCGTTCCAAACGTTCCAGGGCGGCCCCATCGCACGGTTTATGTTCCCCATGACAATGGGCAGCCTCGAGCCTACGGCCCAATGAAGCATCTCATGCATAAGCGCGAGGCCCTGAGCGGAAGTGGCGGTGAAAGCGCGGGCGCCGGTAATGCTGGCTCCTATGCATGCGGCAAGAGCTGAGTGCTCCGATTCCACCTTTATGAACTCAGCTGCAAGCCGGCCGTCGGCACACATTTCGGCAAGGAGCTCCACAACCTGGGTCTGCGGTGTGATCGGATAAGCGGAGACCACCTGCACCCGGGACAGGTAAGCCCCGTACGCAAGGGCGTGATTGCCCATCAACAGGTCGAACCGCCGCTTGGTAACCACTATCGCGCCTCCCTTTCAAAGCTTATGCACCCCTGAGGGCATTCTTCCGCGCACACACCGCAGCCCTTGCAGTAATCATACTGGATGTGAGGCGCTTCCTGCCGGATCTCAATGGCTGCATCAGGGCAGAATTTCCAGCAAATCAGACAGCGGGTGCACCGCTCAAGATCGATAACCGGGCGCATGACACGCCAAAGCCCTGTCTTGTTGTACGTGGTATCCGAGCAGGTCACGGCAAGCTCAGGAAAATTCTCGTGGGAATCGTAACTCAGCGGCGCGCCCATACTTCCTCCACCTCGGCGGCGAGTGTCACCGAGCGGTAAGCTTCTTGAGCCGCCTGGACGTTTTCTTCGACTTTGACCGGCACTGTTTGCCGGGCGACTTCAAGAAGCGTTTCAAGCTTGACAACCGGCACGGCCCGCGCAAAAGCCCCGAGCATCGTCGTGTTGACGAACGGAGCGAACTTGGAGCCCAGTTTATAGCGCAGGGCTATTGCATTGCCGTCGACGGTAGCCGTTCTGAAGGAACGGAACGCATCGGCATAATCCTCAGGCGGCCGGGTTGTATTCATGACCAGCCACCCATGAGGCTTCAAGCCTTTTGTAAGATCGGCAAGCTCAAGCAGTGTAGGGTCCAAGACGAGCAGGTGATCCGGATTGCGGATCTGCCCGCGTTCATAAACGGGAGTGCGGCTTATGCGCAGGTATGCACAGACAGGGGCTCCCCGGCGTTCGACCCCGAACTCCGGAAACGCTTGTACGTACAGCTGTTCCCTGCAAGCTGCGACCGCGAGGATCTTCGCGGCGACCACCGAACCTTGTCCGCCACGACCGTGAATACGAATCTCCAGCATTGTTCCATCACCACCGAAGAACCGCCGCACTCCAAGTAAAACCGCCCCCAAAAGCGTCGAAAAGCACTATACCGCCTCTCCTGATCTTCCCCTCTCGATTGGCCATGTCAAGCCCGATCGGGATTGTGGCGGCTGAGACGTTTCCGATCCGGTCGATAACGGTGACGGTTTTCTCCATGGGAATGCCGGTGCGTTGGCATGTGGCCTCGATGATCCGAATGTTCGCTTGGTGCGGGACGAAAAGATCCACCTGCTCAGCCCTCAGGCCGGCTTGGCGCAGAACCGTCTCGGCTGCTTCGGCCATGGTTCTGACGGCATGCTTAAAAACTTCGTTGCCCGACATATGGCATGTATGCAGTTTCTTGTCCAATCGTTCGTGGGTAACAGGCATTCTGGAACCGCCTGCAGGCAGAATGAGGAGTTCACCGAGCGTCCCATCCGCTCCCCAGTAAGTAGAAATAAGGCCGCGTTCTTTGTCCGGGGAGGGCGTACAGACAGCTACTCCCGCACCGTCGCCGAAGAGGACACAGGTATTACGATCCTGCCAATTGGTGATACGGGAAAGCACATCGACGCCTGCAAGCAGAACGCAGGAGCAGGTCCCGGTTTGAATTAGAGCGTCCGCCACGATAAGCCCGTAGAGAAAACCGGAGCACGCCGCTGACAAATCAAATGCAGGAATGCCCGTGCGCAGCCCCAGGCCTTTTTGGACCCAGCAAGCTGTAGAAGGAAATGCGTTGTCCGGTGTCACTGTAGCAACAAGCACGGCGTCGATATCGGTGGGCTTAACCCCGGCCATTTCCATTGCAGGTCTTGCAGCGGCGATCACCAAATCAGAAGCCGCTTCGTTTTCAGCGGCAATGTGGCGCTCTCGGATTCCGGTCCGTTGCCGAATCCAGGAGTCCGAGGTGTCCACCATCTTTTCCAGGTCGGCGTTGGTCAGTATTTTTTCCGGAAGGTAGGACCCGGTTCCTGCGATAATGGCTCGAGCCATGCGATTCCTTCTCGGTTGTTCTCCACGTGCCTCCCGATGCCGGAGCGCAGCGGTGTCCCGAAATGTACCAAAGAAAGGACGACTACCGGTGCGGACTTGCGGTTCGGCGGTTTGAAGCCGGCGGGATTGACGTGGCCGCCTGCGGGGCACGCCGGAGCTCCAAGCCCGCAAGGATCGAATACAAGATATTACCCAACGAGATTGCGGATATCCAGATCATGTCCGAGGATGTCCGGTTCCCGCAGGTAAACCGGCTGCGATTGTGCTGCGTGCCCTCCGGCCGACATCTTGCCCCCTGAAAGAGGATTCCGCATAATCAGGCCGCTTCCGCCGGGTGATACCACTTGGGTACGCCGGAGCTTCGAACCGGAGAGTCTTCCATGCCTGAGAGCGAGAGCTGGACTTCGGCACTGCAGGCTTCTGCTTGGGCTTTCTTTTCAAAGATAGGATCTGAGCAGGCTCTGCGCACCCATTGGGCCCCGTGGGAAAGCCTGTCGGAGGAGGTCTCCTCCTTTCTTGAAGCCGAGAACCTTCGGTCCGTACCGGGAGAGGAGGTCTACCGGCGGGTTGTAGACCTTTTCCAGACCCGCCCGCGGATACGGGCGCGTTTCAAGGCGCTTCTGGCTTTTCATGAAGGTGAGAAACTAAGGGAAGCTCTGTTGCGAATGATCGCCGTGCGGGAGCAGGGGGATCCGGGCCGAAGGATAACCGCTCTTCACCTCGGCGGGTTGGGCAGAGCCACTGCTTCTGAGCTTCTGTGCCTCTGGTGGCCCTACCGTTTTCTTCCTCAGAATGCTGCAAGCTGCAAGGGACTTGCCCGGATGGTTCCGGTTTACCGCAGAAGGGATTTGGAAGAGTTACCCTATGACAGTTTCCTCAGTTTGGCCGGAACTCTGGAACGGAGTTTCAGGGAAACCGCTGTTGAGCTCATACCGGGCGTGAAGGGCTGGATCACCGAAAGGCGCTATCTGTATTTCTACGCCTTCCTGACCGAGCGGCCGTCCAAGGGTTGATGGTCCGGGATTCTTACGCGCTGAATCGGTCCGGGCGGACGTCCGGATAAGGACGGGCTGGAGCGTGTACGGCCTTCATGGGTTACGGGCGGCGTTGCTTCCAGGCTTTGGCCCCGATTTTGCTCAAACAACAGGCGCGCCGGCCGGAGCGCTTCCCCGGGTTCTGTCTCAACGTCAGACAAGTCCCCGCCGCCGTGCCGTCGGTGAGTCGGCTCATTCGATTTGCTGGAAAGGAGGGCCTTTGCAAATGCCGGAACCTTTGCCTTGTTCAGAGGAGCAAAGAAGTGAGGAGCCCCTTGTACAGCCCGGGCAGAGACTGAATTCGGGGCCGTTCGGTACCAGGGACAGGAGTCGCGCTCTTGCGGATTTCTTGGCTCAAGCCGGAAGGTTGATTCTCGAAGGGTGCAAAGATGTGGAAGGGGTTTTCGGTCACAGTATCGGGATGCATAAACTCGTTGGGTTTTTCCTTGGAGAGGACTCGGCTTTCATGCGCCAGAACCGCTTGTCCGAATTGCCGCTTTACGGGGTGCTTCGCTGGTGCCGGCGGCGCTGGGTCCAGCGCCTGATCGAATCGCTGCGCGCCTCAGGCTACCTGAAGGTGACAGGGACCTTCCGGCCTGTCTTGTGCCTTTCCGAGGAGGGGGGTGAGCTTCTTGAAAGTTTGAGCGAATTGCCGATTCTGCCGAGAGAGATTCTGCGCGACCCGGTGCTCGGGCCTGCATGCCCGGCGAGTCCTCTAGAGGCAAGGTTGCGCGAGGTGCGGGCCTACCTCGGGCGGAAGCTTCACCGTACGCCCCGCCAGATCGTTTCCGATGAACTCCTGAGGCGCTTGGCCGATCAGCCGCCTGGAAGCAACGAAGAGCTGCGGGGTTTGCTGCCGCCGAAGTTGCAGGAGTACAGCGCAGCTTTTTGGCATGTGCTTAAAAACATTTAGTTAAGTCCGAATACGCGGTTTCCACAGCTTTTTTTCAAGGTACGGAAGGCGGAGGGCCCCGGCGCGTTACATTACGGCTTGCTATGATCCGTAGCTCGCCTGTTTCAAGCTCATAGCGGTAAACTTCAATCACTTCGTTGTAAACATGGGGAAGCGGAAGCGGTTTGGGGTGCCTTACAATGCCGAAGCGGACGGCCTTAAGCACGCCGTCTCTTTCTTCCCAGCCCAGAAGAACGGCTCGTCCCAAGTGATCGCGCCGAAGGCTGCTTACCTGCCCCAAGTCAGGCCTGTGAAAAAGTGAATGCAGAGCCCGGCGGGCTTGTTTGGAGAGCCTGCGGCGGTGCAGAAAAGACCTTAGAAACCCAAGAATTCCGCCCACGGGGCCTCCGGCCAAGCTGTTATCGTCTTTTTCAATAGAGAATACCACTGCTTGCAAGCAGCGGCCCCGATCGGCGGCGGCTGGAGCCCGGGGGGTGAGCTCAGCCCGCTACGTGTTCGGGAGTCTTCCGGCGAACCCCTTGGGGTGTGCTGCCGCTCAATTCGGCCGTGCGGCGCAGGATGGTTCTTGCATCCCGGTCCCCTTTCTTTGCGGCCCAGGCGAGGCTCAGGCAGGTTACGGTCAATCCCGCTCCGACCAAGCAGCCGATCAAAAGTCCCGCAACGAACCAGGTCAACATGGCGGTTCCTCTCCTGCGTCCTTGCATGTTTCCACACCGGGTGCAATGTCCCGCTCCCGGCGGTCCAGACACCGGGAAGGCTACCGGTGTACTTTTCCTGTTATCGGCACCTGGGGCGTGCTTCTGTTGTACCTTTTTGAGTGTTTTTGCCTGGAGTTTTTGCCCGGCAGGTTTCCTGCGAATGCGGGCCCCACCGGGATCCGGGCCGGCCGGGCTGGCGCAAAGGTGCCGCCGTGCTCTTCCATTTGGCCTTTGCCTGGTGCGTAATTGTGTTATAGTAAGGTTCCCGCACCTGCGGGCCCTGTTTCAGGG
The DNA here is from genome assembly GCA_964529985.1 of uncultured Planctomycetia bacterium. Classification (GTDB taxonomy): domain Bacteria; phylum Planctomycetota; class UBA8108; order UBA8890; family UBA8898; genus CAZGYL01. The sequence continues at coordinate 8,490 of CAZGYL010000028.1, forward strand.
CTGGGGTACGACTTCGGGCCTGCCGAAGGGCACGGCCGACCGGGGGTGTCCCTTTGAAATTGCGACAGGCCGAGGTCAGCGGCAGGAACCTGAGACACGGGAGGTTGTTTTGCCCGAGTCCGATATCGTCGTCGGCATCAGTGATATTAATATTTATATTCCGCGGCCCTCGATCGCCGTCGATACGGTGGTTCAGGAGCGGGTGAAGGCCAGTCCGCGCCTGGAGCGTTACCTGCGCCGTGCGATTGCGGTTACAGGACAGGAGCGGATTCGCTTTCCCGAACTCTGGGAAGACACCGCTACCATGGCGGCGCAGGCTTCGTACGGGCTAATTGAGTCCAATCCTTCACTTGATCTTTCTGCGATGCGTTACATTGCGGTAGGTACGGAAACTTCAATCGATCTTTCTAAACCTATCGCCGCATACGTGGAAGGAATGCTGCAGCTGGCGGGGTTGGCGATACCGCGTTCGCTTTCCACGTACCAAGTGCAGCACGCTTGCGCCGGGGGCACGCTTGCTTTGCTTACCACAAGCTCTCTGCTTGCAGTGGGCAAGGCCGCGCGGCATACCGGTCTTGTGATCTGCTCTGACATCGCCAAATACGATGCCTGCAGTTCGGCGGAGGTCACGCAAGGCGCAGGTGCGGTTGCGCTTCTTGTAGAGCGCAACCCGCGTCTGATCGAACTTGACCTGAGCACTTTGGGTTATGATTCGAGCGATGTGGATGATTTCTTTCACCCGCTGACAATTCCGACAGCCCGGGTGAAAGGACAGTACTCGATTCGGTGCTACCGGGACGCGCTTGACAAGGCTTTCCTTGATTACTGCCGGCAGCGCGGTGAAGAGCCGGCCGAAGTGCTCCGGAACACCGACATGTTCGCGCTTCACGTGCCGTTTCGGAACATGCCGATCCTCGCCCTCAAGGGGCTTGTTGAAAGGTATCTGGGGCTGGACGGGGAAGCGCTTGAGCGCTTCCTTGCCGAACGTGGTTTCGAGGCCACGGTGAGGGCCACGGCCAAGGTGGGGAATATCTATGCGGGATCCCTTTTCTTGGGACTTGCCTTTCTGCTGGATGAGCGGTGCCGGACGCTTGGCGATGAAATGATCGGTAAGCGGATTCTGCTTGCCTCTTACGGCTCCGGCAACACTATGGTGATCGTTTCCGGCCGCATTGCGCCGTCGGCACCTGAAGTGATAAGTCGCTGGAACCTGAACCGCCTCTGGGAAACCGAGATGCCTGTTACGTTCGAAAGGTATCGCAGGTGGCACGAAACAGAACTCAGTGCAGCAGAGGCCCGAAGCTTACTCGGTGCCGAGGTCGATCCTCCGCCCCAGACTTTCTATTTGGCCCGGATCCGGGAGGACGATTACCGTGAGTACGGATTCCATGAGCAAGGCCGAACTCGGGAACCGGAAGGCTCGACACCTCGAGATTTGTACGGGTCCCGCTAAGTACCAAGTTGAGGGGACCACCGGCACCGGGTTCGAGCAACTGCAGTTTCTGCATAATGCCCTGCCGGAGCTTTCATGGGAGGAGCTTGATCCCACGGTTTCCTTTCTCGGGTACCGCGTATCCCTGCCTCTGTTCATTTCGTGCATGACGGGCGGGTCGGCCGGAGGGCGCCAAGCGAACCGCCTGCTGGCTGAAGCCGCGCAGCAAGCGGGCATTCCTGTTGGCATGGGGTCGATCCGGATCCTTTTTCACGACCCCCAATTATTCAGTGATTTTAACCTTAAAGAGGTGGCCCCCGATGTGCCCGTGCTCGGGAATCTCGGCGCGGTGCAGCTTAGGGATCTTGAGCTTGCGGCGGTGCTTGAGACCATAAAAAAGCTTCAAATCGACGCTATGGTGATACACCTGAACCCGGGGCAGGAGCTTTTTCAGCGCCTGGGCGATCGGGACTTCCGCGGTCTCAAGGACGCTATAGCGCGGCTTTGCGAGCGGTGCACAGTGCCAGTAATCGTAAAGGAAACGGGCTTCGGAATCCGTCCGTCGCAGGTGAGGGAGCTGCTCGCTCTGGGTGTTGCATTTGTGGACTTGGCGGGAGCCGGCGGGACCAATTGGATCCAAGTTGAGTCTTATCTTGGGCTGGAAGAGGCCGCCGGTGCGGAGGAATTCCGCGGGTGGGGGATTCCAACTGCATACCTGCTTGCTGCACTCGGCGATCTTCGGGGGCGGATCCTTGCTTCCGGCGGAATCAGAACCGGCTTGGACCTTGCAAAAGCGATAGCCCTGGGAGCTGAGCTCGGAGGCGCGGCGTTGCCCTTTATCCGCGCAGCGGCTCAAGGGGGAGTGGAAGCAGTGCTCCAGAAGGTCCAGGAAATCGGAAAAACCTTTAAGGCCGCCATGCTTCTTACAGGCTCGCGCACAGTGGCGGCTTTGCGATCAGCGCCGCTTTGGCGGCACAGTGCCTTTGATACGGCGGTTGAGACGCTTAAACGGGCCGACGGCTCGGGCGGGGCCGAGGAGTAGTCGGGTCAAATGCCGGGTGGTGTGTCCGGCCGAAGTAACAGTAGGGCGTGGAACCTGCCCGCCTGGTTTTTGAGAAGCTCATATCCGGAACGGTGCAAGTGAAAAGCAAGCGTTCTTGGGGACACCTTCGCGTTCAGGGACACGGCCGAGGAAAGCTGCTCCTTTTCGGAGAGCATGCTGCAGTGCACGGGTATCCCGCGCTCGGGGTCGCCATGCCTTGGAGCACAATGGTGAACCTCAGTGTGGAGGGGCGGGATGAGTGGAACCTTGAGTCTGTGGAGCCCGAAGACCGCCCTGCGCTTTCAGGACTTCTGAAGCGAATGGAGCGGCTTTTCCCTTCGATCGTCAGGTGGGGCAGAGGGTCGGTCGGAATCAAATCCGACGTGCCCCGCGCCGTCGGGTTCGGTTCTTCCGCCGCGCTGTGTGTGGCGCTTGTGGACGCCGCCGCTTCGCTTCCCTTGGACGAAACCGAAGAATGTTCTGAGCGCGACCGCTGGAGGTGGGCCCATGAGCTTGAGCGGCAGTTCCACGGGACTCCATCAGGTATTGATACCGGGCTTGCGGTTTTAGGCGGCATGCACCTTTTTTGGCCTCACCCTCCGGATCTTCCTGATGAGAAAGCGATTCCGGCCGGTGGCCTTTGTCTAATTGTCGGGGCGGTGGAGCGTACGGTCGACACAAAGACGCTTGTGGGCCGCCTGAGCGAAAGGGTGCGCGCAGGCGAGAAGGAGGTCTTGGAAAGATTCAGAAGGCTTGGGCAATACGCTGAGGAAGCAGCAGGAATACTTGAATCGGGAAAAGATCAGTGCGCCGAAGCTGTCGGCGTTCTTGCTGACAAGGCCCACAAGGAACTCGCCGCATTGGGGTTGAGTACCGCTGAGCTTGAGCTCTTGCTTAAAGCCGGTCGCCAGGCGCACGCTTTAGGCGGAAAGCTCAGTGGGGCGGGCGGGGGAGGTGCTTTTTTTCTTGTTGCACGTGATCCGGAATCAGCCCGCGGTATCGCTGAAAAGGTAAGTGCCGAAGCCCGGGCGCATGGAATCGAATTACAAGGGCCGCTTGTCTTTACGCTTGAGAAACAGCCTGCCTGAGCGTGAAAGAAGCGCTACTTTTTGAGCGCTTTCTGCTCTTCGGGCGACCAACGGATCCGCAGGCCCTTGCGATAAGAAAGATTCGCCGCATGAGCCGTATTAACGGCATTCCGGGCCGTTTCCACGGATGCGTTTGGAAGCCTGCGCGTACGAATGCACTCCAACCAATTGGCGACATGGGAGGGCGTTTCGTAGGTGCGGGGCCAGGAGGCGATTTGCTTCTCAGCTGAGCCTTGATTTTCTTTTAAGACCTTAAACTCGTCCCGGGTTATGACCAGCGTTCCTTCGGTTCCGTAGAACCGGGCGCCCGCGCCTTCGTAACGGTTGGTGAATCCGGCGGAGAACAGAACAGAAAAGAAGCCGTAGTCCAAAACCGCATGCACCACATCCGGCGTTTCCCACCGTTTGAAATAGTAAACGCCGCCGTTTGCAGTGACGGTCTTCGGCCCGAGCGTATCGGTCAGCCAGTTAACAAGATCAAAAAGATGCGAGCCTATGTCGGTGAGAAGCCCGCCTGCGAAATTCCAGAACCAGCGCCAAGCCCAGTAGCGGTAAGGGTCCAAGGGCACGCTGGGCGCAGGACCGAGGAAGCGCTTCCAATCGATCAGCGAAGGGTCGACCGTACGGTTGGCAAAAGGATCATGCTTCACCCACCAGCGGGTATCGAAAACGCGTATCCAAGTGATTTCGCCCAAGGTTCCCGAAGTAATTACATGCCTCGCGCGCTTCCAGTGCTCTCCCGAGCGGCGCTGGTGCCCTACTTGTACTACACACTTGCTGCGGTTTACCGCCTCCACAAGGGCGTTGGCCTGCTCAATTGAGGCGGCAAGGGGCTTTTCGGTGTACACATCTTTTTCGGCGCGGACCGCTGCAAGGAGAATGTCGTGATGCCAGTGCTCCGGTGTTGCATTCACGACCGCATCCACTTCTTTCATGTCAAGTACTTTTTCGTAGTATTTGGTACGCAGCGGCGTTGGAACGGACCGGCAGCGGGCAAGCGCCCAATCAAGCCTTTTCTCATAAACGTCGCAGAGAGCTGCGGTCCTGCAGCCCTGGCGCTCAAGCTCTTCCATGAGGTAAGTGCCGTGTGAGCCCGCCCCTATGATGCCTACCGTTACGCTGTCAGAAGCACCGGCCGCCTTGAAAGCCGACGGAGCCACCCCGGCTCGTGAAGCCGCCCACGCGGCGCAGAGCCGGAAGAGGCCACGGCGTCCCATAGAGGGCGTTCCTTCTTTTCCCATAAACGTATGCGTTTTATTCATGATCCGGCCGAATTGCAGGGATCCATAGAGGGGTTTACTTTCGCCGGAAGCTTTCCCTCAAGCAATAGACGTACTATCCGCTGGAGGTTTACAACGTCTTGGCGGTTGTATTCCAAAAGTAATTCAAGAGAAGTATCATCGCCCGCCTTCCAGTTGTGCCAGAGCCTGACTGCATCGAACCCGTCCATGCCGCGGACCGAGGCTGGACGCACGATCCCAAGGCGTTCTTCAGTTGCTTTGAGCCCCCCTCGCAGGCCCAGCCGATGGCAGACCGACATAAGATCAATGTGGCCTGTGCCGGGCAGGTGAACGCCTCGCGGCGGTGCAAACAGATCGGGTGATGCCGGTCTTTGCCGGTAAGAGAAATCAAAGAGCGCGCGGTTCAGGATCGGAATGTCGAAAGTGGACCCGTTGTAGGTTACAACTACTTTGATCTCCCGCATCAAATCGTAGAAATCAGCCAGATCGCCGCCGGCCATAAACGCCCGGTAGAGGCCCTGGTAGAGGATGCCTATTACGGTGATTCGATACGGATCTGTCTCTATATCCAAGTAGGCTGTGCGGTCTTCGAATTCGCTCAGCACTCTGAGGCGCTCCCAGGGTGGAAGGCGCTGGGCGAAAAACGCGGCATCGCCCTCCTCCAGGGCCTCCAGACTCACCTCGGCCGCTTGTTTTACCACGGCCTCCCTTTTCCCCAGCCAGCGCAGGTCAGCCCCCGGTTTTATCACATCGTGCCACCGGCGGATCCCGCGGCGCCACAGCGCCCGTTCGCGCTTCTCCCCGATCCCGCGGATATGGAGGAAGGTATTGATAAGGCCGACCTTTTCCATGCCGCCTCGCTTTGTAAACACCGCCGGGAAGTAATGCTACAGCACGTTCAGGCCGGAGGAAAGGCTTCCCGTAGGTTGACTGTGACACGGTGATTGCTCAAGATGGACGACGGTTGAACTTAGGGAGTGAATTCCTGCAAAACGGTGTCGAAAAGGAGACGGGGGTCATGAAGTGGGGCGAAACTGCGGTGTTTTTTCTAATTCTGCCCGCGGTTTTTGCCGGGGCTGCGTGGGAAAGCGCCGATGTGCCGCCTGATCTGCAGCCTCCGGGATCGGCTGTCGAAGATCCGGCTGGTACTTGGACTGTATCGGGAGCCGGAGTTGACATTTGGGGGACCTCCGATGAGTTTCACTTTCTGTATGTAACCGAGCCTTATGAGGGCGATTTTGCAGTCAGCTGCCACGTTGTGAATTTCGGCGGCACAACAAGCGCGTGGGGGAAAGCGGGTCTTATGGCCCGCTGGGGATCTCCTGATTTTCTCGGGCCTGAGTCTTACGCCTTTTGCTTTGCAAGCACGAACAACGGGGCTTGCTTGCAGTGGCGTGACGGCAATGGAACAAACGCAGCGTGGAACGGTGCTGTGAATCAGCGCATGGTGGGGCCCGAAGACGTTTGGCTGAAACTTCTCAGGCGCGGTGATACTTTCTACGGGTACGTTTCGACCCAACCGCCGTTTTGGTTCGATTTGGGCAGTTGGACCTTTGCAAACGTTCCCCCGGGGGAAGGTGTGTATGTAGGCCTCGCGGTCACCTCCCACGAAGCAGGAGTTCTTGCCACAGCGGTCTTTGATGCAGTTGACCTTGAGGATCCGGGTATAAGCGAATCCCCTCCTACGGCCTTAAGCTGCAGTGTGGAGGGAGACTCCGTGCTTTTTAGTTGGAAGAATTCAACTTCTTACGACGAGATTATGGTTTTCAGGCAGGATACAAACGGCGTCAGGGAACAGATTTCGCCCTCGCCGGATCCTACTGCTGAAAGTTTCACCGACAAACCGGGCGACGGTTTTTGGGTTTACTGGCTTGTGGCGGTTGAGGACGAAGCTCCGTGTCCGCCTCTTAAATGCGGGCCGGTTTATGTAGGTGAAGCAGAAGGGTATGCAGCTGCCGTACTTCCGGATGGTCCGATCGCTTACTGGCGGCTTAATGACGGTGATCCAACAGCGGCGGTCAACCTCGGGGCGTTGGGTTCCGCAGTTGACGGCACTTACGTGGGCGGCGTTGAACTTGAAGCGCCCGGTTTGCTTCCAAACGGCGAGGACGCTGCTGTGTATTTCAACGGAATCGATGCGGTTGTGACCATTCCGGATAACTCCGCGATAAACACAGGAGGCCCTTACGAGGCCCGCACGATAGAGCTTTGGTTCCAGGCGGAAGAGATCGGACCCACCCCGGGCATGATTTATGAGGAGGGAGGCACCACACGGGGGCTTAACATTTACGTAATTGAGGTTTCGCGGCGCAAGCGACTGTACATCAACGGTTGGAACCGCAATCAAAACGAGGGCTTGTGGGGGCCGCTTTACGCCAATACGGAAATTGAAACGGGAGTGCCTTACCACCTGGTTATGGTTTTCAAGGCTTCTGAAAACGACGTTTTCGGCGATCGGGACGGCCGCATCACCGGTTACCTGAACGGCGAAGAGTTTAAGACCGTCCCCGGTGCGGACAGACTTTTCGCCCACAGTGACGATATAGCGATCGGAGGAGTTGCGGGGAACACATATCTGCATAATTACCAGGGAACAAGCACGGCCTTTTTCACCGGCACTATAGATGAAGTCGCGCTGTACGACTACGCGCTGGACGATCCAAACGGCGACGGGGACCGTTCAGACAGTCGCGTTGCAGCGCACTACCGGGCCGGAGCCGGAGGGACGGGCGAGGTGACTTTCATTCGCGGCGATACGAATGCGGACGGAAACAGAAATATCGCCGATGCGATATTCATTCTCACGTACAACTTCGGGGGCGGCGAAGCTCCGCCGTGCATGGACAGCGCGGATGCAAACGACGACGGGGGAGTGAATATCGCTGATAGTATCGCCATTCTGGGGTACTTGTTCGGAGGTGAAGGCGATCTGCCGCCGCCTTTCGGTGCGTGCGGTACGGACCCGACGGAGGACGACTTGACCTGCGAGGCGTTTCAGCCCTGCCTCGCTCCATAGGGGCCCCGTGGGCGTTCTTCCCGCCCGTCTTGCAAATCAGGAGCTTAAGCTGATAGAGGCGGGGGCTGCGGATCAGATCGAGCATAAGCCCTCGGCGATTGTGAAAGAAACTCATTGTGCGGCACGAGATCCGCCGCAACCGGCATCCCGAACACAAATTTTTCCCCAAACGAGTGTCCACGGAAATCTTGCACCTACCCAACCTTGCAAGCAGTTTTCCCCGGCGTCGCATGGCAACGGTGCCAAGTGCACATAACACGCAACGCGGTAAACCACGCACCGACAG
>CAZGYL010000029.1:0-16583 GCA_964529985.1 uncultured Planctomycetia bacterium
CAACCCCTTGACGGCGAGAACAGCGCCGGCCTGAAGGGCTCGGACCGCAGCCCCGAGAGCGGCCTCGCCCTGAAGGCGCTCCGAGCCGTTGTGGAACTCGACTTGAGGCCCGCACTTCGGGCAAGCGATCGGCTGGGCGTGAAACCGCCGGTCTCCGGGATTCTCGTACTCTCGGCGACAGTCAGCGCACATTGGGAATCCGGCCATCGAAGTGCGGGGCCTGTCGTAGGGAAGATCCTTGATAATGGTATACCTGGGCCCGCAGTCCGTGCAGTTCGTAAAGGGGTATCGATACCTGCGGGAATTCGGGTCAAACGTCTCCTCCAGGCATGCCCGGCATGTAGCCATATCAGGAGCAATGAACCGTGCCGTTGTGCTCGGCGCCGAGCGGTCTATGGAAAAATCTTTTGATCCCAAGGGCGGGATCGTTTCGCTCTCAAAAGAAGTTATGCGCGCAAGAGGCGGCGGCGAACTTTGCAGTAACCGTACGAAGCGGTCAAGCGCTTTTTCTTCACCCTCGATTTCAATAAGTACATCCCCGCCCTCATTCCAAACCGTTCCTCCCAAGCTGAGAGCCGTTGCGTACCGCCAGACCGTAGGCCGGAAGCCGACCCCTTGAACTATGCCTTTAATACGTATGCGTCGCCGGGAGACAGCCATGCCGCCAGGCGCTTTACAGCGGCTTGGTTGAAAGGAGGGTTTTGAGTTTTTCCAGGAAGGCGCGGTAGCGCGTGTCCTTCCTGAAGGCTTCCAGATCTCCGTCTTCCTGTACGCTTTGGAAAAGCTCTCGCATTGTCGCCCTGTTTACGGCGTTGGCGAGAGCTTTGTCCAAGAATTCGGCAGCGGCTTTGAAGTCGCCCGCCTTGCTGGCTGAGCAAGCCGCATTGTAGTAGTGCAGGCGTAGGGTTTCGCGCACGAAAAGCGCTTCGTCTCCTTGCAGGGTGACCAGTCTGCTTTCCAGGATTTTGATTGTTTGCATATAAGCCCGAATGGCCTTGTCGTAACGTTTCAGCCGGTAGTAAAAGTTTGCAAGTTGTTTCAGCGCCGAGTATCTGGAGGGAACATCCGGGTTTCCGGACGCTGCGATCTTCTCCAACGCTGCAATGCGCTTTTCAGCCCACGAGAGGTCTCCCAGCTCAGCGAGCGCAAGACCGGCGCTTTCGATGATGAAATCCGGCTGCAGGATATCTTCGGTGATGGCCTTAAGCTCGGGAATGAGTTTTTTGAGCTTGAGATCGGCTATCGCGTTCAGTGCAGCCTGTTTGATCTGTGGATCTTCAAAAGGCTCCTTAACGAGCGCAAGCAGCAGGCGGCCTATGTCGGGATCGTAAGCTTTGAGGTCCGACCACTGACCGCTGTATATGAGGCCGCTCTTGCTGCGTTCCGCCAGGATGCGCTTGAGCCCTTCGGTAAGTACGCGCTGTCGCAGGGCGCGAAGCCTTTCCTTCAGAGTTTCATCTGAAGCGGCTTTTATCCTCCGGTTGATAACTTCGCGCGCTGCGCCGGGGCGCTGGGACAGAAGCAGCACCGCTTGGTAGCCGACATCGCCTCGTTGTTTGAGGAAAACGTCGATCAACCGATCGATCTGACTTATGCCCACGCGGGGATTTTGGGGCACGCAGGCAAAGGCGGTGAAAACTAAGGCGCAGAGAATCATACGCTCCTCCAGGATACGCTCTTGCAGTAATTGAAAGGACCGCAGGCCGGCGGAACCAGCCCGCACCCGCCCTGTCTTTCGGTCAACGTTACCGCAAGCATTACCGGAATCAACAGAGCGATACGAACAGCGTTCAAATCAGGCGGCCGGCCCGCCTTCCCTTACCTTGTTTTCGGGCCTGCGGCGGAATCTCTCCGCCGGTCGCTCCTGTATTTCTCCGGGGGGGCAGTTATGTGACCGTGGACTGGCGCTCTTGAGGCCGGACGGTGAAAATCGGCCTTTTCGAGCGCTTGGAACACTTCGAAACGGAATCTGAGGAAAGGCTGCCGATATGTGCGCAACGCGAAAGGCTTCCCGCTCCCGGAACGGCCCGGGGAAAAACAGCGGTGAGCGCCGCGGTTCGCAGGAGCGTTTGGTCCCTGTAAGCGGGTGGTACGCCTGCTTGGCCCTCTTCGAAAGGCGGCCGGGCGACATAAGGCGCATTGTGGTTGAGAAACGCAAGGCGAAACTCCTGGGGCGCATTCTAAGCTGGGCTGCAGGCTGTAGGTTGCCGTACAAAACGGCAGGCCCGGAAGAACTCAGCAAAGTTGCCGGCACCACGCACCATGAGGGCATTGTTTTGGTGGCCCGGGAAAAACCGGTTCTTCCCGCTGAGGAGCTCTCCGCCGGAACTGCGGGACCGGTCGTAGCGCTTGATTCCGTGGCCAATCCCCATAATCTCGGTGCGATCTTGCGGACGGCCGCCTTCTTCGGGGTGAAGGCGCTTGTTGTTGCAGGAAGCGGAGCGCCCCGGCGGCTAAGCCCCGCAGTGTTGCGGACTTCGGAAGGAGGGGCTGAAGTCGTTGAAGTCTACCGTTCGGAAGATCTTCCGTCAGTGCTTGAAAATCTGAAAAAGCAGGGCCTCAAAGTCGTTGGGACGGATGTCTTCGGCAAGAACCTTTTCAAGCACGCCTCCCGCCTGCCTGAGCCTCTGCGGTCTTGTCTGGTTTTAGGTAGTGAAAGCGCCGGAATGAGCCCTGAAGTACGGGATAAGTGCGACATCTTGATCAGGATACCCGGAAGCGGCTCCGTGGAGTCACTGAACGTTTCGGTAGCGTGCGCCGTCCTGTTGGCTTTTCTTCAAGCAAAATCTTCCGATCTCTCCTGAACCTTCAAAGCGCCTCCGGTGGGGGCAGAGTGTTGAGGATCGGCGGGTGGGCTGAAAGCAGAAAGTGCCGCAGCGGCGTTCCGGTTAAGGGATCCACCGCATTGGGGGAGATTTCAACAAGAGGCCAGAGGAAAAACGAGCGCTCCGGCAATCCCGGGTGGGGCACTTTCAGGTCGGGCTCATCGACGACCTTTCGGCTTGCAAGCACAATGTCGATGTCAATGGGACGTGATCGACGCTTCGAGCGGTCTTCTGGACGGCGCCCGAGTTCTTCTTCAATACCTTGCAGCCGTTTCAAGAGATCCTGCAGGGCTATGGAGGTTTGAACCAAAACCGCGAGGTTCAAAAAAGGCAAGGGGTCGTCCTCTTCCAGGTCCACGGCCGCCGTTTCGTAAATCCGCGACACTCCGACGACCTTGAGGGAGGGGAGAGCACGGATCCGCCTGAGCGCTCCTGCCAGGTTTTCCTCCCGCGGTTCGATATTACTGCCTAAGACCAGGTGAACCTGCACGTTCCCCTCCGCTCACTTCAGGCTGCAAGTCCCTTGCCGTCGTGATCGCCTTGATAAAGACCGAGTTCTTCGCGGTAGCTGAAGGCTTCACCGATCTGAGGGTCCAGTATTTCGCGCTGTGGAAGGCTTTCAATTACCTCCTCCCAGGGCCGCACCCCGCTTGTTGCATCAAGCACGCGAAGGTTGTCGGCGCCCACCGCTGCAGCGGCGTGCAGGCACATTTCAGGAGGCAGGCCTCGGAGAAGGCCTGTGAGGAAAGCAGCGATCGCGTTGTCTCCCGAACCCGTGGCCGATGCCACTTCCCGGACTTTGTAGGCCGGTTGCCATAACTCCCTGCGGGCGAACTGCGGCCCGGTCTTCAGGCGACCCAAGGATTTCAACCTGTCGGGACTCCCCGTAGCCAAGTAAAGCCCCCTGGCGCCTGCCTTCAGAACGACGATCCCGGCTCCCAAACTCAGGCTTTCATGTGCCAGGAAGCGCAGATCTTCGCTTCGATATACAAGCACCGGATCCCCTGAGCCTGCTTCCCTGCGCCTCTCCCAAAAACGCTCCGGATCCAGCATGAACATGAGCTCTTCGCAACTGGGGACGAAAATATCCACCCACGGCAGAGTGGCCGCAAGCACAGTGCGCCACTTCACTCTCCCTGCGGGCGAGCCCGGGTCGGGAAACGCCATGTCGAGGCTTGTTGCAGCACCAGCTTCTTTTGCAGCCTTAAAGATTGCAGCAAGCTCCCTGCCGTCCTGCTCATACAGCCGCCGCATAAGCGGGGGATAGCCCAGGTGGAAAACCGTACTCTCAGCGACCCGCGAGAAATTCACGTCGTCATAGCCGTAGGTATCATTTGCCCCTGGATTGTGAAAAAAAATCCTATCAACCCCGGGCGGAGCCACGACGACCGTGTAAGAGGTAACCTCCCCGGGAACCACAGTCATTGCTCTGTCAGCCTTATAAGGCTTGAAGAGCGCCAGAAGCCCTTCACCGAAAAGATCGTCTCCCACTTTCCCCATGAACTCCGTGCGGACGCCGAGTCTGTAAAGTGCGATCCCGACGTTTGAGACCGGGCCGCCGGGAGCAAGTTGCGCTTTACCTACAATAACAAGACTGCCGGGGGAGAGAACCTCCTCAACGCTCACTTCCTCCCTGGCCGGAAAGGTTGGAATGATATCGAGACAAACATGCCCCGCGCAAATGCACTCTGTGCTCTGGCTCATGACCCTGTCTCCGATCCGCTCTCTTTCCCCAAGGACCGCCACGCCTCTTTGCGAAGTTCGCTGCTGCGCAAAGCAGCGGCTTCAACCGCCTGTTTTACAAGAGAGGGAAGACCTCCTCCGAGGAAGGCCTTCAAGGCCGCCTCTGTGGTCCCGCCCGGTGAAGTTACACGCCGGCGGAGCTCCGAGGGATCCTCACCGGTTCGTTCAAGCAGAGCGGCTGAGCCGATGCAAGTCCGCCGGCTGAGCTCGGGAGCCAACTCGGGCGGCAGGCCCACCTGTACGGCAGCCTCCTGCAGGAGTTCGCAGAGGTAGAAGAAGTACGCGGGACCGGAGCCGCTCAGCGCCGTGACCGCATCAAGTTGAGCCTCGTCGTTGACCCATGCCGTCCGGCCGCATGTGGCAAGCAGATCTTCAGCGGTCCGCCGCACTTCCCGGGGCACTTCAGGCGGCGCGTAGAGAACCGACATACCGGCTCCGACCAGGCAGGGGGTGTTCGGCATTGCCCTCACTACGGACGCGTCCGGGAGAAAGTGGCGCACAAAGGCCACTTCAATGCCCGCGGCGATGGAAAGCACCGGGGTTGAAGGCTGCACCTCAGGTGCGATTTCAGCAAGTACGGAGGGTAAAACCTGCGGCTTGACGGCAAGGACAACGAAAGTGGCGCACTTGAGCAGCTCGAGGTTGCTTTCAAAAACCCGTGCGGAAATCTCTTCGAAGACGCGGCGCCTCTCGGGGCTCGGGTCGCTTGCAGCGATCCTCTCAGCTCCCAGACCCGCTTTCCGCAGGCCTCGCGCAAGGGCTTCGGCCATGTTACCGGCCCCAATGAATCCCACTACGTGTTGTTTGGAGTCCACCGCGCGATCTCCTCTGTCCGCTGCCGTACAGGTACCCGGGGACAGCAAGTGCCTTCCGAAGGCACTGAGCCTACCTGTTCGGCGGCCGGCACTGCAAGAGCGGCTCGGGCGGAGTGTGCGTGTGCGGTTTGAGCCCTGTTGCCCCGGGCCGCACCTTCAGGCGGGCCGGTGCGTTGACAGGGGGCGGGTTTTCGGCCAACATCGTTCCTTTTTCAGCGCCCAAGAAGTAGCATACTTGTGCGAAAAGCTTTCTTGGAACAAAAAAGTCGCGGGAGGACTGTTATCAATGACCACAGGCGGGAAGGCGGTTAGAAACGTAGGGATCGTCGGCCAGGAGACCTCCGGCAAGACCACTCTTGTTGAGGCTCTTCTCCTGCACAAGAAGCTCGTTAAGCGCTTGGGCTCGGTTGAGGAGGGCAATACGGTATGTGATTACGAGCCCGAGGAGAAGGAGCAGAAAAAGAGCGTATTCCCCGCGGTTGTCTCCTTCTCTCACTCCGGGGGCACAGTGAACCTCATTGATGCCCCGGGAGCGCTGGATTTCATCGGTCAGACCCTTCCGGTGCTTCATGTAATCGAATGCGCCGTGTGCTGTATTGATTCGCCCAGCGGAGTGAAGATCACAAGCCGGAGGGTGTGGCGCGAACTGGCCGCTCTGGGTGTCCCGCGAATGCTCGTTGTGACGCGGCAGGACGCAGACAATGCGGATTTCGCACGTACCGTAAAGCAGATACAGGAAACTTTCGGCAACAAGGCGGTCCCGGTCTACTACCCCGACGGCGCGGCCGACTCGTTCTCCAAGGTTTTCTCCGTGCTCGATCCGGATTCGGGTGCGCCTGAAGAAGTGACCTCAGCACGCGAAGCCCTGATTGAAAGCATTGTTGAGGCTGACGATGCGCTCATGGAGCGCTACCTGGAAGGTGAAGAGATAAGCGGAGAAGATCTTAAGGCCGCCTTCTCCAAAGCCGTGAGGGAGCTGAAGCTCTTCCCGATCTTTGTGGTCTCAGCCCGCAAAGGGATAGGCATTGCGGAACTTCTTGACGGCATCTGCACTTTGGCTCCCACAGCCGATGAGTACCCGCGGAAGGCTCTTCGCGGCGAAGAAGAGGTTCCCCTCGGTGAAGTGAACGGACTCGTGGGAAGAGTCTTCAAGGTCTGGGCGGATGACTTCTTGGGCCGGCTTTCCTATGTGAGGATCTTCCGCGGTACTGTGAACGCCAATGGGTCCTTTGTGAATCGGCGCTCAGGCAGAACCGAGAAGTACGGGAACCTGCTTGCTCTTTTCGGTAAAGAGACCAAGAGTGTGGAATCGGCCGGCCCGGGCTCGATAATCGGCATCGGCAAAGTGGAAGACATGGCGGTGGGGGATACCATCACCGACGCTGAAACCGACGTTGTGCTGCCGCCGATCAAGCTCCCCACTCCCCTCGTATCGCTTGCCGTACGGCCGAAAGCCCGCGGGGATGAGCAGCGGCTCTTGGGCGGTGTGAAAGAGCTTGCCGCTGAAGATCCGTGTTTCCAAATGCGCTGGGACGAGCAGACCAAGGAATTGGTTATAAGCGGGCTGTCGGATTTCCACCTCAATGTGCTTCTCAAGCGTATGAAGCGCAGGCGGAAGGTTGAACTTACGACCTCTCTGCCTCGGATCCCTTACCGCGAGACCATAACCAAGCCGGTTAAGTACGTCGAGTACACGCACAAGAAGCAGACCGGCGGTGCAGGGCAGTACGCCAGGGTTTTCATAGATTTGGAGCCGCTGCCGCGCGGTACCGGTTATGAATTCGTTGATAAAATCTACGGCGGAGTGATCGACCAGCCCTTCCGTGTTTCCGTCGACAAGGGAATCCAAAGCAAGATGGCCGAAGGTGTGCTTGCAGGCTATCCGGTGGTCGACGTGCGCGTATCGCTTGTGGACGGCAAGACGCACCCGGTGGACAGTAAGGACATCGCCTTCCAAATCGCAGGGCGGGAGGCGTTCAAGAAGGCTTTTATGCAGGCCGGACCGGTCCTGCTTGAGCCTCTTGTAACCGCCGAAATAACAGTCCCCCAGAAGTATATGGGCGACATTATGGGCGATCTGAACAGCCGCCGCGGAAGGATCGTAAACACAACCACCGAAGGTTCCATGGCGGTGATCACCGCGGTGGTCCCCCTTGCTGAAATGCAGAATTACGCAGCCGACCTTAAGTCCATAACAGGCGGTGAAGGCACGTACGAGGTCGAATTCGACCGTTATGAGATCGTTCCATCTCACCTCGCCGAACAGATCATAGCAAAAGCAAAAGCTAAAAAGGAGGAGGAAAAGTAGGGTGGCGGCCCAGAGGGGGAAACCCTTCGACTTCGGGCTGCTGCGCACCGTGAGCGTAGCCGGGCGGCGGAACCTGGTTTCGGTGCGCGATCTTGCGGATCCGCGCTCAGAACCTCCGGCTTGGAACCACCCCGAGTTGCCCGAGCTTGCCGGCCGCCTGTCCGAAGCCATACGTTCCGGGCGCTGCGTGCTTGTCTCAACGGGCGCCCATGTTATCAAAGCGGGCTTGGGCCCGTACTTGCTTCAGTGGCTGCGGCGCGGCTGGATCCATCACATCGCCGGAAACGGGGCCGTAGCGATACATGACTTCGAACTGGCTCTCATAGGTGGTACGAGTGAAGATGTAGCCGACGCACTTGAGCGCGGTATCTTCGGCATGTGGGAGGAGACGGGACGGTTGATGCACCGGGCGCTTGCTGAGGGCGCCGGGGAAGGGTTGGGCTTCGGCTGGAGTGTGGGCTCGTTCATGGAGAAGCACCCGGAGCTTTTCCCTCACAGGGAGGTTTCGGTTCTCTATCATGCTTACCGCTTGAAGGTGCCGTGCACGATTCACGTCACAATCGGTGCGGATATCGTTCACCAGCACCCCAGCTGCGACTTTGCAAGGGTGGGAGAGGCTTCGGGCACGGATTTTAAGATTTACTGCAGCACTGTAGCGGGTCTTGAGGGCGGAGCCTTCTTGAACTTCGGCAGTGCGGTGACGGGCCCTGAGGTCTTTCTCAAAGCGCTTTCGATTGTGCGCAACGCCGGGTTCAAAGTCGAGCGATTCACCACAGCAAACTTCGATATCGTTCCACTGGGCGATTATCGTAATGCTGTTGTCGATCAAGACCTCAAGCCGGCTTACTTCTACAGACCCTGGAAGAACATCGTCGTGCGCCCGACCAGTCTCGGCGGCAAAGGCTTTCACATAGAAGGCGAGCACAAGAACACGATTCCGGTGCTTCACAAGTACTTGACCGAGGCGCTTGCGGGGCGGTGAGCGCCCGGCTTCTTGAGGTGAACCCATGTACCGGGCTTTTGATCGGTCGCAGCTGAAGGTGCTTCCGCTCAGGGAGCGGGAACATTTGCTTGACCTTTCCGTCTTTCCGTCCTTGAGCGAACCTCCACCGGAACTGCCTTCCGAGTTTGAACACGCACTTAAGAGGACGGCGGCGAAGATACGGGAAGCAAAGGCCGCGGGCCGTGCCGTCATTCTGTCCATGGGCGCCCATGTCATCAGGCGTGGTTTGGCCTGTCATATCGTCGATTTGGCGCGGAGGGGGTTTATAACTCATGTGGCGACGAACGGCGCATGCGCGATACACGATTTCGAGTTCGCGCTCATCGGTGCTACTACGGAATCCGTTGCGCAGTACATCCGTGAAGGCCAATTCGGGCTGTGGGAGGAGACCGGCCGGGGCGTCAACCTGGCGCTGCGCGAGGCGGCCCGGGAGGGGATCGGCGCCGGCGAGGCCCTCGGGCGCATGATAGCTGAAGATTTATACGGATTTTCCTTTCCCTACAAGGAGAAAAGTCTTTTTGCCGGGCTGTGGCGTTTGGGTGTGCCGGCTACGGTTCATATCGCGATCGGCCAGGACATAATTCACGAGCACCCTTCGTGCGATGGGGCCGCTTTGGGCGCTTCGTCGTACAGGGATTTTCTCGTTTTTACGGCAAGCATGGAGCGCCTCGGAGGCGGTGTTTTCATGAACTTCGGCTCTCAGGTCATGGGCCCTGAGGTTTACCTCAAAGCGCTTGCAATGGTGCGCAACGCAGCCAAGCAGCGGGGTGAGCTTATCGCTGATTTCCTGGTGCTAAACAGCGATCTTGTGCGCCTGAGCGATCCGCACCGAGTGGGGACTCCTGATGATCCCCATTATTACTACCGGCCGAAGAAAACCCTCTTGGTGCGGTCTTTGGAGCGGGGCTGTGAGAGCTACCATGTGTCGGCCGACCATAGAGTGAGCTTTCTTAATTTGTATCGGTTCCTTGTGGGAGAAGGAAAGGCTCCCGGGGCTCAGGGAGGCGGAGAGGGTGAGAACCGTGGCGGTTCCTGAAAATTTTCCATTGACAGCGGAGAGGTGCGAAGCGATTCTGGAGCGCTTGAGCGGCCTGCGGATCGCTGTACTCGGGGATTTCCACCTTGACGTGTACTGGCACGCCGACATGCGCCGGGCCAAGCTGTCGCGGGAAACACCGCACTTCGCACGCCCCGTGGTCAGTGAGCGCTATGATCCGGGTGTGGGAGGTGTAATCACCGCGAACCTCTGCAGCCTCGGCGTGGGTGCGGTTTACGCTGTAGGCGCCTGCGGCGACGACTGGCGCGGTGAGGTCCTCAGAGCCCGGCTTTCAGAGCAAGGAACGCTGCTTGATTGCTTCCTTGTTGTGTCGGGAAGAATCACACCCACGTACATAAAGCCCATCATTCATGGTTACGAAAGCATGCAGGAAGATCCGCGGTTGGATTTCCAGGATCCGAATGATCTTCCTGAAGATCAGGAGGTGCGGATGCTCTCGCGCTTGGATTCGCTTCTCGGTCAGCTGAACGGACTTTGCGTAATCGATCAGATCGAGGATCCGACCGGGGGAATAGTCACAGCACGGGTGCGCCGCTACTTGGCGTCACTGGGTGAAAGGCTCCCCCGGTTCCCCGTACTTGCGGATTCGCGTTCGAGGATTCACCTTTTCCGCTCGGTGATTATCAAGGTGAACCGCATGGAAGCGGCGCGGGCTCTGGGTTGCGGGGAGGCCCGCAGCAAGGAGGAACTTCTGGACCAGGGGGCGCGGCTTTTCGAGCGCACCGGAAGGCCTGTTTTTGTTTCGGCCGGCTCAGACGGTATGGGCTGCGTGGGCGACCGAGAAAGGTATTTCGTGCCCGCTGTGCCTGTTGAAGGACCTATTGATCCTGTGGGGGCGGGAGACAGTGCGTCGGCGGCCCTGGTAGGTGCGCTTGCTTCGGGTGCGTCGCTCGGTGAAGCTGCGGCATTTGCAAACCTCACAGCTTCGGTCACGGTAACAAAGATCGGCCGGACCGGGGTCGCCACCCCGCAAGAGATTTTAGATCGTTTTCTTTGATGGGCCTGCGTTCAGAGAGCAAGTTCCTGCAGGTGGGGTTGTTCCGTCGCCGGATCGAGCTTCGAAGGAGGAAAGGCGATGACCGTGTTTTCAGCCACGCTAATGTTGCTTTTTGTGATGGATCCGTTCGGGAACGTGCCCGTTTTTCTCGCCGTACTCAAAGACATCGATCCGCGCAGGAGAACGAGAATAATCCTTCGAGAACTTGTGGCTGCCCTCATTGCGCTTCTTGTCTGTTTCTTGTTGGGAAAACACCTGCTTGCCGCCCTCGCGGTTTCCCAAGAGTCGCTTGAGCTTGCAGCCGGGGTCGTGCTTTTTCTCCTTGCTCTTCGAATGATTTTTCCTCCGCCCGGGGGAAGTCTTATGGGAGAGACGCCGGACGGCGAGCCGTTTATAGTTCCTCTTGCAATACCTCTCATAGCCGGTCCTTCGGCAATGTCGGTCATACTGATCATGAGGAGCAGAGAGCCGGAAAGATGGCTTGAGTGGATAGCGGCGCTTTTTCTCGCGTGGTTGATTACAAGCGCGGTCCTACTGCTTGCAGGCTCGCTGCAGCGGGTTCTCAGCCGGCGGGGACTCATAGCGATCGAACGCCTGATGGGGCTTTTGCTCACAACGGTCGCGGTTGAAATGATGACTTCCGGAATACGGACAATGTTCATGGGGTAAAGAAACCCTTCCTTGCCCCGCCCGGCCCGGGCCGGTACTATGAAGGCGCACGTGGGCGGGGAGGAGAGCCACATGGCCGGCAAACGGGGCGGAGAAGAGGCGGCCGGCGGAGAAGAGCTCCAGGCGCCGCCGCCGCACCGGTGGCTCCACCGGTTAGGCATGATTCTGCATGAGGCGGGCGGGGGGAAGGAGCAATCGGATTCAGCCGAATTCATTTCCGCAAGCCGCGATCTTTCTCCTTCTGTGCGGTGGGCCGCCTTGAAGGGCCTCTCAAGGACCGGTCAAGAGTCACTTCCGGTCTTGAAAAACGCTCTCGGGGATCGGGCTCCTTGCGTTTCAATCACCGCGGCCCGCTTGCTTATTGCAATGGGGCCCGGGCACGTTCTGGATTGCTTTCAGAAGGGAGACAGGTGGATTCGAAGCGCCGTTCAATGTGCGCTTGCCCAGGTGGGAACGCCTCAGGCGATCGAGATCCTCCTTCAAACGATCCGGAACGGACTTTTTGTTTCTTGGGAGACGATCAGCCGTTCGCTTAAGTCGATTGAAGCCGAAGGACTTAAGCTCTTGTATCAAGGGTGCTGCGACTTGAATCCTTTTGTGCGCGAAGTCTGCTGTGCGGCTTTGGGCGAGCGGGGTGAGATCGAACACCGACCTGTGCTTGAGCGAATGGTGGGAGATCCGGTTCCTGCGGTTCGGCGCCGCGCAGCGCAAGGCCTGCTGCGTTTGGGCGCGCTTCCGGCCGTGCACTTGGTCTGGCACCTTGAGAGCCCGAACCAAGAGGTGCGCGAGCGCGCGTGTAGGGGGCTTCGTGAAATAGGCGATGCGCGCGCCGTCGGTCCTTTTCTTTGCAGCCTGCATGACAGCTCTTCCGAGGTTCGCTTCCATGCTGCGGACTGTTTGGGGAAGATCGCCGGCCCCGAAGCGGTGCAACCGCTGTTGTGGTGCCTGCGCAATGATTCGGACAGGTGGGTGCGAGGAGCTTCTGCATGGGCCGTCGGACGGATTGCAGCCCGGCACCCTGAAGGCTGCGACAACACAAAGATCGCGGCAGCTTTGGTGGAAGCTCTGTCCTCCGATACCTGGGAAGTGTCTTGGGCCGCAGCATGGGCTCTGGGACGACTTGGTGACGAAAGGGCTGTCATTCCACTTGGAGAAACGCTCAAGCAACAGTTCCGGCGCTACGGCCGCAGCCTATGGTCTGTGAGCATGGCCCTGCGCCGCTTCGGTGCTAAAGCCGTACATGTGCTTTCCGAAGCGCTTGCTTCAAGAGATTGGCGCGTGCGTTGGATTGCAGCTGAAACTCTGGGAGAGCTTGGTTCGCCCGAAGCCGCGGCTCCACTTGTAAGAGCGTTGCATGAGAGCGAGGGGGTCTTTTCCCGCGTTTATGCTGAAGCGCTTTTGGGTCTGGGAGCTCCCGGGATCGATTTCCTTATGGAGATCGCTTCGCAGGGACCTGCAGCCCTGCGTTCGACGGTGCTTTGGGCTCTGGGCAAAAGTGGTGACCGGCGGGTTTTCGATCGGATCGCGGCACGGCTTGCCGATCCTGACTCGGAAGTGCGCCAGGCCGCGGTGTGGGCTCTTGCCGATTTACATGACAAAAGAGCCATAGAGCCTTTCTGTGCTGTACTGTTGCACGAAGCCGGTGATCCTTTCCTGCCCAGCGTAAAGGAAAGCGCAGCTCGTGCCCTTGCTGCTTTCGGTGAAGATGCTCTGGAAGGCCTGAACGCGGCCTACCAGCGCGGGGATCCTTACACACGGGAGCTTGCTGTGCGGGCACTGGGAACTATAGGCGGCCCGAAGGTGCAGGGCGTTTTAAAGAAGGCTTTGGGAGATTCCGCCCCGGCGGTCCGGGCCTCGGCTGCCGAAGCTCTGGGGAACGCGGGAGCGGCTGAGGCCGTGGAAGATCTGAAAGCGGGTTTTTTTGATCCCGAGCCCGTCGTACGGGCTGCAGCGATTGAGAGTATCGCCATCATAGGTGACCCCACCGCCGTTCCGCAGGTCGTTCGAATGCTTGAGGATCCACAGCCGATGGTCCGCGAGCAGGCTTGCGAAACTTTAGGGCGCTTGGGGGACGCGCAGGCCGCCCGTTTTCTGGCGACCGCTTGCAGCGACCCTGAACCGCATGTGCGGCGGGCCGCGGTTGAGGCGCTCGGATTATTAGGTTCAGAGAAAGCCGTTCCGGTTCTTGGAAAGGCGCTTGAAGATCCGGAAGCCTTTGTCAGAAGGGTTGCTGCAGAGGCTTTACTGGCAATGGCATCTTCCGGGATCGCGGAGCTTGAAAGAGTAAGGAGGGCGGCTGATGCCGCGGTGCGCTTGAACGCAGTCCACGCGCTCGGCCGCCACGAAGGTGAGCGGGCGACAAAGGCGCTGCTTGAGAGATGCCGGGATGAGGCCTACGAGGTGAGAGCAGCCTGTGCGGAAGCTCTCCGTGGCCGTAGGGGAAAAGAGGTTGTAGAGGCGTTGAAGCTGCTGAGCAGAGATGCGGCTTCGCAGGTCAGGAGGAACGCCGTCAGAGCGCTGGGGCATGCCGGAGAGATCGGAGTTGTGGAGGTTGTGCTCCCTCGGTTCAGTGATCCGGCCCCTGAGGTACGCCTTGCAGCGGTTCAAGCCGCAGCGCGGTTGGGGTGTTTCGAGCCTGTTATGGGGGCGGTTTCAGATCCGGCACCGTCTGTGCGTGCTGCTGCGCTCAAAGCGCTTGGGGGGACGCGGGATCTTCGATATCTCGGTCTGATATGGGCGGGGCGCCAGGACCCCGAACCCGCCGTACGGGAAGCAGCGGTGGCGGCTCTGGGCGAATTGGGTACAGTCGACCCTCTTGTCGGCGCACTTAGCGATCCTGATCTCGGGGTGCGCGAGAGAGCGGTGGAAGCTCTGGGTGCGGTGGGAGATGCGCGGGCCGCTGAGGCGATCCTTGCGAGCTTCACTCGTCTGTACACAGGGGGCAGGGAAGCTGCCTGCGAGGCATTGGGGCGCATGGGGGACCAGCGCGCCCTTGTGTGGTTGCTTGAGGCGCTTCGGGATCCTGATCAAGGGGTTCGAAGAGGTGCTGCAGAGGCTCTGGGAAGACTGGGGGACGAACGCGCGGTGGAGCCGTTGCTTGAGATGCTGCGCAAAACGGAAGAAGAGGAAGATCAGCGACGAATCATTGAGGCCCTTGCCCGGATAGGCGATAAGAGAGCGGCACCTTCCATCCTTTCACTCTTGGAGCTGGCGCCCGAGTCCTTTGAAGAAGAACTGGCGGCGCATGCAGCCCGGCTCGGGGAGGCGGTTTCCGAGCCGATTGTTGCATGGACAAGAGAGTCTGCGCCTTACTTGCGCAGAAAAGCGGCTCTTGTGCTGGGTTATCTGCAGGACGCACGGCTTTTCCCTCTTTTGCTGCGGCTGAGTCGGGATCACATACCGGAAGTTCGGTGTGCTGCGGCCCGAGCCTTGGGCAGGTGGAGCGGCACCGAAGCCCAACAAGCTCTCGTCGATCTTGTTTCCGATTCTTCGGAAAAGGTTGCTGAAGCTGCTGCTTGCGCGCTGTGTGCTTCGGGCCCTGAAGGCGAAAAGCGCTTCATGAAGTTGCTGAGCGATCTGGAGCGAAAAGACGGTCCGGCGCAGGGATTGTAAAGCCGCTCTTTGCAGCAAGGCCTCAGAACGCCCGAAGCGCTACTTTGACGGGTGGGCCTGCGGAGTAGCCTGGGTCACCAAGATTTGGCGGGCTTCCTGCCTGCGCAAGGCAAGTGCGGTTCCGCGCACTTTGACCTCGAGGGGATCGCCCAGCGGAGCCCTACCGAGCATTCTGAGTCTTGTGCCGCGGACAAGGCCCATTTCCATCAGGCGCGTTCTAATGGACTCAGGCCCGCGGATGTCCACTATTGTAGCTTCTTCTCCGTCACGAAGATCAGCGACTGTTTTTTTTCTCGTCATAGCACCTTCTTGCGCGGCCGATTTCTTCAAGCTGAACCTACCGAGTATAGATCCACCGCGCTCCGGTGCAAAGTGGGAAACCCACCGGCAGGGTATGGCTCCGGCCGTCTCAGCTTTCCTCACGGGGAAACGCCCGTAGGGGAGGAGAGCGGAATGGAGCGGCGGGCGATGCATGCTTCCACAAAACCGCGGAAAACAGGGCTGGGATTCACGGGCCTGCTTGTGAACTCCGGGTGAAACTGAACGCCGAGGTAGAAGGGGTGCCCCGGCAGCTCTGCGATCTGCATGATGGGCTGGCCGGGTGCCCAGCCGGAGAAGACTATTCCGTTCTTGCCGAAGACTTCGCGGTATGCCGGATTGAACTCGTACCTATGCCTGAACCTTTCGTATGCCGCGGTCCCGCCGTAAAGGCGGGCTGCAAGTGAGTCCGGAAGCAGTTCGATCTTGCGCTTGCCCAAGCGCATATTGCCGCCTATGCCTTCAACCTCATACTGCTCCGGCAACAGGCAGATTACAGGGTGCGGGGTTTCGGGCTCTATTTCCGTGGTGTGGGCATCCTTGAGGCCGCAGCAGGTCCGGGCGAATTCGATCATGGCAGCTTGAAAGCCGTAGCAGATTCCGAGGAAGGGAAGTCCATTGGTGCGGGCGTAGCGTATGCATGCGATTTTCCCTTCAAGTCCGCGTTTGCCGAACCCTCCCGGCACAATAATTCCGCTCAGCGGCGAAAGATATTCCTCAACCACCTCCTCGAGGGAGGCTCCCGAGGCCGCCCGCTCCTCTATTGTGTCCGTGGGCACATCGACGACCTTGACCCGCGTTTTAGTATGAGTGCCTGCATGTTCCAAGGCGTTATGGATGCTTGCGTAGGTATCCCGCGGCCCCATGTACTTGCCTGCAAGCCCCACAAGAATCTCCTTTTCCGGGGAAAGAAAGTTTTCGATATACGCCGTCCAAGCGGGGTCTTCGCGGTCGGTGGCGTGCTGCACCATGCCGAAGTACTCAAGCACGATCCTGTGAACGTTTTGTTTGCGCAGATGCCGGGGCACGTGATAAATCGTTTCGAGATTATGCAGGTCGATTACATTTTGCCTGGGAAGACGCAGCCGGTCGGCGAGTTTTCTCTTGACAGTCGGCTGAAGTTCGTTTTCGGCGCGGCAAACAAGCATATGGGGCTTGATCCCCATTTGCATAAGAAGTTGCGTGCCGTGCTGCGCCGCTTTGCTTTTCTGTTCCCTGAGGTGCGAGGCCTCGATG
>CAZGYL010000030.1:0-16438 GCA_964529985.1 uncultured Planctomycetia bacterium
CCGACTACAAGCAGCAAAGCGCGGCCTTCGGAAGCAGGCGAAAGCGCAAGCCCCCAAGGTCCTTCAGCTTCAGGCGGCACGTGCACGTAAAGCTTCCCCGGAACCGCGTTAAGCGGGCCCTCCAGAGATCCTGAGCCTGCCTTACCGCGGAAAAGCAGGAGCTCCTCGGTCCATTTTGAAACTCCCACACAAATCAAGGCCCCGCCTGCACCCACGCCCACAGCCAAGTACCTTCCTGCTTCAGAGCCGTAGCGCCGCGGCAGCAGAGCCTTGTAAGTCTGCGCACCGTCCTGCGAGACCAATACCCCGGCTCCGTCCGCTGCAGCGTAAAGGACCCCACCGGGCCCTACCGCAAGGGACCAAACAGTTTGGTTGGCCGCGCCTTTCACAACTTCCACCCACCGTGCCTCGCCGCTTGCGCTTGTGGTTCGGAGAATGCTCCACAAGTCGCTCATGAAAAGCACATCGGCTGCAGCACCTCCCGCAAGGCACGTGGGGCTGCTCAGACGGGAATACCATGACCGGGTCGGGTTGACGCCAGTGTCGAATTTCGCCTTTATGTTGATCCTCTTCCAGCGTTTTCCGTCCAAACTCCTCAAATAGAAGCCGCGGCCGGCGGCGTAAAGGATACGCCCCCTGCCCGTTCCGGCTTGGGCCAGAAGAAGTAGCTCTTCGCCCTCCTTGACGTCGGGAACTTCTATCCGTTCCCATTCCTCACCGCGTCTATCAGCGGTCCACAAACCGTAGACACCACACACCGCGTAAAGCCTGTACGGCAGGCTTGTGTCTACCAGCAGGTCTCGCACTGGAAACGGGGGCGGCCGGCGGACAGGACGCGGAGACTCCCATTCGTACGGGCGGTAGACGAAAAGACCGCTGGTTGCAGCAGGAGCGATCACAAGCAGGCGGCTGTGCGGGACACTCACTATGGCACGCACCGGCTTGCCGCCGGTCCAAGGCACCTGAGACCAGCTCCTACCTCCGTCCCCGGACAGGTAAAGTTTTCCGTCGGCGGTGCCCGCCACTGCACGCCCTGTTCTTTTCCCCACTACAAAAGGCCTCAGGCTCTGCAGGCGTGCAAACCTGAATTTTCGGGTTCCCGGCAGAAGCCGCCACGAAACACCCCCGTTCTCAGTGCGCCATATGCCTTGAAGGGAAACAAAGTAGGCCGCGTTCTCGGAAGCGGAATCCGGAACAATCGAAACCCCCGAAAGAACGGGCAGGTCGCCGTTGGCCCAATGCCAAGTTGTTCCGAGATCATTGCTTTTCAGCACTCCGCCTTGCCAAGTGAGAGCCCACACAACGGCATGATGCCGTACGTCGCAAGCAACAGCCGGGAAGATGTCACCGCCGCCCCAGCCGGCCGGTTCCCACCTCTCGGCTCCAAGAAGCGAGGTTCCCAACAAACCACAGAACGCAACCAACCGCACTAAACTCATAACCGGACCTCTCGGCGTTCTTAATGAGCCTCTATATAAGCGTCCATGATTCGTAGAATCTTGTTCTCGTTCGTGGTCAAGACTGCGAAAGACCAATGTCGTACGTAGGGTTTCGGCCCAGCGCCTCTCAGACAAGAGTCGAAAGCGTTCAGGTGAACTCGGACAGCTCGGCTTCCGGCTGTCTCCTGAAATCCCCCCCTCCCGTCCCCCCCTTTTTGGGAGAAAGGGGGGGATGCGCCCGCTACCGCGGGCACCCAGCGGCGGAGGTGTGTATGAATTACGCGCGATCATATAGAGTTCAATAAGCGTCCTCCCTGTAGGTCCGTCCCTTGCGGCCCACCGGCCGGGAGATTATCCTTCCCGGGAAAGGCCAGACCGATGAGTGAGCGAATCCTTGTAACCTGCGCGCTGCCCTACGTGAACAACGTTCCGCACCTTGGGAACATGGTGCCCATTTTGAGCGCCGATGTCTACACCAGATTTCTCAGACAGACGGGCCGCAGGGCCATTTATATCTGCGCCACCGACGAGCACGGCACCCGCACGGAAATGGAGGCCCGCCGCGCAGGACTCAGTCCCGCCGAGTGGTGCGAGCGGATGCACCGCCAGATCTTGGACAATTACCTGTGGTTCAACGTCCGCTTCGACCATTTCGGCCGCACCTCCTCACCTTCGAACCACCGTCTGACGCAGGATATCTTTCTGCACCTTGATAAGAACGGTTACATTTTTGATCAGGAAGTGGAGCAGCTTTATTGCCCGCGGTGTGGGCATTTTCTCCCCGATACGTACGTAAGCGGCACCTGTCCGATATGCAGGTCGCCGGATGCAAGCGGAGACCAGTGCGACACCTGCGGCCATTTTCTGGATCCGCTGAGTCTGCTCTCACCGCGCTGCAAGAACTGCGGCAGCGAGCCTGAAAAGCGTACCTCGCGGCACCTCTTCCTGGACCTGCCGAAGCTGGCGCCCCTGATCAAGGCCTGGGTTGAGGCTCAAACCCATTGGGAGGGAATCATCAGAAATGTGCCTCTCGGCTGGATCAAGGAGGGGTTGCAGCCCAGGTGCATAACCCGGGATCTGACCTGGGGCATAAAGGTGCCCAAGGACGGGTTTGAGAACAAGGTGTTCTACGTGTGGTTCGACGCCCCCATCGGCTATATCGCGGCTACGGTGGACTGGGCCGAGCGGACCGGGGAAGACTGGCGGGAATGGTGGAAAAACTCCGAAACCAAAATAATCCATTTTCTCGGCAAAGATAACGTCCCCTTTCATACGATCATGTGGCCGGGCAGCCTTATGGGGGCTGATGACGGCTGGAATCTTCCTTACTACATCGCAGCCAACGAATACCTGAATTACGAAGGCGGCCAATTCTCCAAAAGCAGAGGCCGCGGTATTTTCTCTTCCGATGTCAAGGAGCTGCCCTTTGCGCCGGATGTCTGGCGTTTCTACCTAATGGCGAACCGCCCTGAAAAAAAAGACGTGGATTTCTCCTGGGAAGGTTTCCTTCATGCCTGTAACAGCGACCTGGTCGGAAATATCGGGAACCTCGCCCATAGAATCGTAACCTTTCTGCATCGCCATTTCGGGCGCATACCGGCCGCAAGCCGGCGTTCTGAAGACAGGGCGGAACTGGAAAAAAGCAGGCAGCTTGTAGAAAAAATCCGCCAATGCTACGAGACCTTCCGTATTCGTGAAGCCGTCTCGCTCATTCTGGCCCTCGGTGACGTCGGAAACGAGTACTTCCACAGAAACGAGCCGTGGCGTCTCGTTAAGGAAAATAAGGATCGCTGCGGCGAAGTCATGCATACAGCCGCAGCCATTCTCGCCCACCTCACTTGGGTCTTGGGTCCGGTGACCCCTCAAGCGGCAAAGCAGATCCGGTCCCAACTCGGATTGAGGGAGGAAGGAGACGTCTGGGAGCAAGAGCCTCAGCTTGAGGGCAGGGGAGTCGGGCCGCCGAAACCGGCTTTCGCAAAGGCTGATCGGGAGACGGTCTCCGAACTCGCCGCCCGGTTTCGAGGTAAAGAAGAGGAGAAGAAAAAACTCCCCCCTCTCACATACACAATCGACCCTGAAATCGATTACTTCAGCTACATGATCGAATTCTCCGGGGTTGCGGTCAAGCGGCGCGATGCCGAGCTTGAAAGGCTCAAAAAGCGGACCGTCGCTTCTTTGGATCTCGATTCGCTGAGGGAGCGCCCCGTGCTTCAGGCTTATGAGCCGCTGCTTGCTGAGCGGGATCGAGGAGGCCGTGCCGTATCGGTTGTGAATCTTATCGAGATAGTCAAGCGGTCGGGCAAATTACCTACGATCAACACTCTGGTCGATGCCTACAACCTCCAGAGCCTTAAGTACAC
This sequence comes from uncultured Planctomycetia bacterium, assembly GCA_964529985.1. Lineage (GTDB taxonomy): Bacteria > Planctomycetota > UBA8108 > UBA8890 > UBA8898 > CAZGYL01. The sequence continues at coordinate 3,800 of CAZGYL010000030.1, forward strand.
CGTCGTAATGGGAGCTTATGACCGGCGGGCGATCACCGGCGGCCTGCGCATGAAGGTGGCCGACGGCACGGAGCATTTCGTCCCTGTCACAGGAAGAGAGCCGGAGAAGATTCTGCCGGGTGAGTGGGTCATTGTCGATGAGCAAAACCGCGTCGTAACAAAAATCGTAACAAAACAAAGTGAGGCCGTGGCTGTGACCACACGTACAACGGATGTGGCCCTCTGCGTTCAGGGAAACCCGGCGATGACCAAGGAAGAATTGCGAAGAATCGCTGTTGAGACCTGCGAGCTCATCCAGCGTTTCTGCGGCGGCACTTGGCGTATAGTCAACGACTCATAGAACTTCCAACCAGCTTAACGAATAAAGAAGGCCCGAGCAGCTTGAAAGCCGCTCGGGCCTTTTCACCGGCCGCGCGTTTCAGGCTACTTGCACTGCACCTTGCAGCCTACATCGGCGACATCGTCGGGACTGTACGGCGCGCAACCGGGGTGGTTTGCGGCTGTAATCGGCGTTCCGTCAGGTGCGATCATCGGCTGGCCTCCGAAGAGGTAACCGAGCATGGTGATCGCATCGGCGATGTTGACCCCTCCGTCGTCGTTCGCATCCGCCGCCTTCATGCAGCCGGGTTCGGCCTGACCGCCGAAGAGGTAACCCAGAAGAGCTATCGCATCAGCGATGTTGACCGCACCGTCGCCGTTTACCTCGCCCAGGTAGACGTTCACCTGAGGTCCGCCGCCGGACACGCAGCCTTCGGGATTCAGGCTCACGCAAATGCCTTCTGTAACCGGCGCGCCGAATTCATCTGTTATCTGAACGCCGAAGTTCCAGCCGCCGCCGTTCTCAAACACCTTCACCATGAGCACGTGCACTCCCTCGCTAAGCATGACTTGCGCAGTGGCGTCCTGAAAACCGGGCCAGGGGCGGTTTGCAGGATTGACCCAAATCTGTTCGCCGTCCAGCTTCACCTCTATTGCGTCATCGCTTCCCACCATGAAAGTCACAAACATGGGTTCTTCAACGTCCAGGTAGCACACGCCGTAGGCCATGGCAAGATCCACACCGGCAAAGAAGGAGTTCGTGTCCAGGTCCACATATGCACCGTCGGCATCCCGCCACGCGTACCACTGGACTTTCCCCTCGTCCCGGTGAGGATTTAAAGCCGGATTGGGAGAAGCGGCGATACCGGTTGCAGGAGAAGCGCCGTTGAAATCGGGCGCTATTTCATCGCCTGCACGCGGTCGCACTTCCTCCTCGGTCACCGTCCCGTCGGTCAGAAAGTCTTGCTGGATCGCAGCTGCATTCGTATTGATCGCGGTGGGTCCAGTGCTGAGCGGCCCGAGGATAAGCCAGCTCTTTATGACGCCCTCTGTGCCCGGATCGCGGCCCAGACCGTTGAGAGGCAGAAGCGTGTTCTGCCCGGTTATGCTGAACGGAGCAAACTCGCTTCCACCCACTTCATCGACCTCACCGCTGAAGGTGGCCGAATCGCCCGTGATCGTACCTGAGGCCACATAGGTAAGCGTTCCCTCTGAAAGCTGCGCAGCAGGTATCGTCCACACAATGGTGCTTCCCTGAAGTTGGCCTCCGCCTGATATGTCCTTTGCAGTGAAACCTTCAGGCAAGTACTCCGTAATCGTCACGTCACCGAGATCGCCGCACGGGCTGTCAGGCGGCCTGACATCGCTGAGTGTGAGCGTCACCGCAATATCGGTACCGTCCGCATAGATCGGCGCCTGCGTGCCCTCGTAGTCCACGACCTCAAGCCCTGTAAGGTCGAATGAACGCTCGACCCTAACGGGCTCACAGAGGCCTGTTATCCGCACATTGTCAAAGACAGCGGTGACAAGGGCGTTGTCATCGTGACTGGTTACGCAGATACCCGCCAGGTAGGTGTCCGAGCCCTCCAGGTTCAGCGGGTGAGGCTGGCCCGCCTGGATCCAATCACCGGGCTCACCACCCATATCAGGCGCGTAGTAGCCGGTTACAACTCCGTCCTGGTAAACGCAGCGCAGCCAGTAGGGCAGCATTACGTTCTCCACTGTGTCACCAAAACCGCCCCACGCCGCATTCGCTCCGAACGTATCTCGCCACTGCCAGGCGACATCATGGTCACCCGGATTTCCGGAGTGCGGGCGAATCGCCAGGTAGACATCCGGGCTCTCTTGGGCTGCAAGCGTCCGGAACATGACCCCCGCCTTGGCCCAATCGTTGGTCGCCCGGTTGAATTCAACAAGGCGGCATTCAACCACAACCGATTCGTCCGCGGAAAACTCACGCCACACGAACCTGAAATCGTCGGCCGCATCCCAAATATCGTGACCGCTTCCAACGATCGTCATGTCGTACGTTTCAGGCGGTCCCGGATTCCTTGTAATCTCGGCGGAAGTGTTGGGAAGCCCTGAGTCGGCGATATCGGCGGTGAACCAGCCTTCGATGCTCTCTGCGAACAGCGGAACCGACATTCTGCCGACAGCCAGCCACAGGCCGTCAGGCGGAGACTCCTGTGCAAAGCCGATGAAAAGCCCATCCTTTCCGGTGGGCGTCACTTCGTACGTGAGAACCGTTCCGTCGGGAACGTTCTTCCAAGTGATCGTGTTTGTAGCATTGTCGAGAGTGCCGCCGTTCGAGATCGAGCCAACGGTGAGATTCGCGGGCACGTGCTCGATCACATCGACCGGACCGCCCGTGACGGTCAGGCTGACCGTACTTTTCTGCCCCACGATCAAAGTCTTGAGTGTCCGTGTTACGGTGGCGGTCGGAGCCGCGGGCACTGAGGTCATTGTGGGCGCAATACGAACCGTGAACTTATCAGTGATAGGCTCGCCGGTCTCGATATTCTCAAACCGCAACCTGAAGCCCGATCCGACGCCCCCGTCAAACACCTTGACCATCAACCGGTGTTGGCCCGGGGGGAGTACGAAAGGAAACCGATCCTGAATTACACCGGCCCCGCCGTAGCCGCGGGAAGCTCCTCCGTTGAAGAACACGGTATTGTCAAGCATAACGACGATTGTGTCATCGCTTGCAATCCCGCAGATCATAAACAGCGGCTCGTTGCTCGGATTATCCAAGTAGCAAACACTGTAGACCATATGCTGGTCAGGATTCTGCCCGTAGAACGTATCGTGGTTTATGGTGTCGGAAGGCGCATCCCATTGATACCAGACAGCGACCCCATCGACGGCATCCGGGTTCTGGCCGTTGGCCATAGGGCCCTGAACTCCCGTGCTTTGCGCCACCGTAAAATCAATCTCTATCTCAAGGCCGTCGTAGGGCAAGACGTTCGCTTCAGTGATCGATACGCCATCTGTCAGGTAGTCTTCGAGGCGATCGGCGGGAGGTGGGGCAGCCCCGCCCGATCTATCCAAAGGTCCGAGCATAAGCCAACTTGCGATGAAACCATCAGCCGTGATGATTCCAGCGCCCCCGACCCTGATTTGACAGCTCACCGCCACAGTCGGAATTCCGTTGTCATCGCCGACAAGGTAGTAGGTCCACATACCTTCCCCGGGGCTGTCACTCGTTGAGCTGTCGCCTCCACCTATGCTCTTGACAAAGGACGGAGTTCCGCCTGCAGGAGCACGATAAAGCTTAAGCTCGTTGTAGCTGACACCTGCAGGAATATCCCAGCTCAAAAGGACCGTGGTTTGATCGGCGTCAAGAGAACAGGCGAAATTCTCAGGAGCAGCTTCGCTGATACCGGGGTCTTCCAAGTTGACCTGATCGAACTTGGCTGTAGCAAGAGCGTTTTGATCATGCGCGGTGACCGCAAGGCCCACGTACAGCTCGTCACCTTCCAAGATACTTGCAAACGTATGAGAGCCGAGGCTTATCCACACCTCGCCGTCAAGCGAAGCATATCCTCTGAAGGTGCTTCCTTCCCGGACGAGCTTGAGATAAACGTCATTCGGCCCGACAAGCCACTGGTTGACCGCGGCACCGTCCCATGCAGCACCTGCTCCTTCTCCGTCGCGCCACTGCAACACCGTGCCGTTGTTCGTAGTTGCAGCACAAAATGCGTACGATTCCGGTCCCTGGAAGGGAGGAGAAGCGGTCGCAGTGGGAGCCATGCGGGCCATAAGCCCTGCCTTTCCCCACGTGCTCGGCGTACCGCCCAAAGAAATCACATGGCAGCTTAAAGCGAAATCTTCTGATTTCGGCTCATCCCAGTAAACAAACATAAACTCGTCGCTTGTACCCCAAATATCAACACCTGACCCTGAAACCGTCCACGCGGTCTCCTCAGCGTTGTCCGCTGTGGCGTCACCGCCCTGATTAGGAATCGGGTCCGGCACCTGTTGGGGCACCCAAGCGGCTTGAACTCCTACCGCCCAAAGGAGCACCAGGAGCGCAACGGAAGCACAAAATGCGCGCCTCATTTCCTACCTCCTTTCTTGAGGATAGAAGCCCGGTAGGTCCTCTAAACCCAGCAAGAACCCACACTCCGACCTCCCAGTGTGAGCTTTACCACTCAAATCGATGCTATGGGATAGCACTTCTTGTGTCAATACGCGCAGCTCTTTACCCAGAGCGTTCGGCTGCAAGCAACAAAGCCCCTTTTGTCACACTGTGCTCCCGCAACAAGCTCTCTGAAATGCGGTAACAACCCGAAAAAGCGCGGATCACTCTCCGGGCCACAACCTCCCTGAGAGGATCGAGAAGCACAGAGCCTGCAAGAGCAAGACCGCCGCCCACTACCACCACCTCCGGGCAAAGGAGCGTGATCACGTTCGCAAGGGCGAAACCCACGATCTCAGCTTCCCGCAGGAATGCCTCCGCAGCCCACGGGTCCCCCTTCAAAGCGGCTTGGGCAGCGGTGGGCCCGTCGATCCGCTCCCGCACGCCCTCGCACAAATCCGCCAGAATCCCCCCTTTCTCAAGCGGGTAGGTCCGGCGCAAGCGCCTCACAAACGCCCACCCGGAGGCTGCATCCTCAAGCCTCGAAGTCCCCCCTTCCGGCAAAGGGACCCAGGTGTGTCCGATTTCGCCCGCTCCGAAGCCCTGGCCGTTGAAAAGCCTCCCCTCAAGCACAAGTGCCCCACCGATACCGCTCCCGATATTCATGTAGACCATCGAACCGCAGCCCCGTCCTGCACCCAGGCGGTATTCAGCCCAACCCGCACAGTTGCTGTCGTTTTCAACAACAGCCGGCAGGCCGGTGAGCTCCTCGAACCATTCCCGCAGCGGAAAGTCTTTCCACCCCTCAACTTGGTGGCTGATTATGGTTTTACCCCGGGCGCTCTGGACCGGTCCCCCGAATCCAACGCCGACAGCCCTAACGGGAAACCGCCCGCAAAGCCTGGGAACCCGCTTGGAGAGTTCCCTGCGGATACCCTCAGCGCCTTCGGCCAGATCCACCCCGAACCGCTCCGCGTGCTTCAGTTCCCCTGCAGGCGTTCCCACAACGCACTGAATCTTGGTGCCGCCGATTTCAACGCCGATATACAGTTCTTCGCTCATAATCCACTCTTGCGTGCGACCTTACGAAAAAGTGGGAGTCCCGGCGGACAATGTGCCGCGGAAAGTACCCCTGCGCCGCTTTCACACTCCGCCTCTGCCTATGATTCTGCCCGGACCGGGTCTCAGTGAAAAGCCCTCCCGCTCTTCCGCCTTTACAGCGCTTGTTTCATGAGGCAAGCTTTTCTTTCAATCCCTGCTTTCCCAAGTCCTTCCGGATTATGGAGGGGGAAACAGGTCTCAACCGGCCCTGAAAAGGGGAACCGCAATGAAAAACGAAAACATAGGACGGCGGATCGAAGAGAATGTGCAGAAGGTGATAGTCGGGAAAGATAGGGTGGTCCGCCTGGCTGTCGTCACTTTGCTTGCGCGGGGCCACCTCCTGCTTGAGGACGTGCCCGGGGTGGGCAAGACGGTTCTTGCAAAAAGCCTTGCCCGAAGCCTTAAAGCAAGCTTTAAGCGCATACAGTTTACACCGGACCTTCTCCCCGCGGATATAACAGGAGTTTCGGTCTACAACCAAAAAACCGGGGAATTCGTCTTCAGGCCCGGCCCTGTCTTCGCAGAGGTTGTTCTTGCGGATGAAATCAATCGGGCAACGCCCCGCACTCAGGCTGCGCTTCTTGAGTGCATGGAGGAGCGCCAGGTTACCGCCGATGGAGAAACCCGGCCGCTGGGCCCGCTTTATTTTGTAATCGCCACACAGAATCCGGTCGAGCAGCACGGCACTTATCCGCTTCCGGAGGCGCAATTGGATCGGTTCTTGGTGCGGCTTGAGGTCGGATACCCGCAGCAAGAGCAGGAGGTACGTATCCTTGAAGCGCAACAGTTCGCACACCCTCTGGATTCGCTTAAGCCGGTCGCAACACCCTCTGAGGTTCTTGAGGCACAGAACCAGGTGCTGCACGTTCATGTCGCACCTGATCTCTTGCGTTACATTGTCCGGCTTGTTTCCCAAACGCGCCGGTCTCCTCACTGCCTGATGGGTGCAAGCCCCAGAGCGTCCCTTGCCGTTCGAAGGGCCGCTCAGGCGCTTGCGTATCTTGAAGGCAAGGACCACGTGACCCCCCAGCACGTAAAGGTGGTCTTCGAGGCGGTTATAGGCCACAGGTTGTTGCTCCGGCCTGAGGCGAAACTAAGCGGAATCCGCCCTGCGAAAATCATTCAAGAGATACTCCGTCAGGTGGAAGTGCCTTACACCTGATGAAGCGAAGGGAGGATGGTATGGCGCCTTCGCCGCTTACTGTTTTCAGTTTCAGCATACCTTTCTTGCTTTTCTTCGGGCTTTACACAGGGGAAGAATCTTTGCTCTTTCTGGGAGGGACCTTCGTCTTTCTTGTCGGCGCCGCATGGGCGTTCGGCACCGAGAGCGCACTGCAGCTTACCGTAAAGCGCCGTTTCCATCCCCAGGCGTTTGAAAAAGGAGAAGCGGAACTGAGGATCGAGGTTCGCAATGGAAGCGGCTTTCCGCTGCTCGGCCCCCACGTGATCGATCGGTTCTCAGCGCAGGACCTGCTCCCCAAGAACGTTCTCCTGCCGAAAGACATCCCCCCTCACACTTCCATTGAGATTTCCTACCGCACGCTCTGTCTGCGGCACCGAGGCATTTATGAGGTCGGCCCGGTTCAAGTGCGCTTCTCAGATCCCCTCGGTCTTTTCGAAAGGATAAAAAAGTTTCCCGCCACAGCCCAATTTACGGTCCTCCCCACGCCGCTTCCCATTGCCGACCTCGGGCTTGACGGCCGGAGTACGTCGTTTTCGGTTTCCACTCCGGACCGCCACAGCCGGGGGCAGAGTCTGAAGTTTTACGGTGTCAGGGAATACCGGCCCGGAGATCCCCTCAGGTTTATGCATTGGAAGGCGAGTGCGCGGCTGGGCTCTTTTGTAGTGCGCCAATTCGAAGCGGACGTATCCGCGCAGATATCGGTCTTTCTGGATCTCGCGCGCGAAAGCTTGGCGGGCACGGGGGCTGAGAGCACCGTTGAGTACGGCGTGAGGGCCGCTGCTGCCATAGCCCGTGCGAGTATAGCCCAGGGCCATGAGGTCCAGCTTATAGCCGAGGGTGACAGGTCGGTCATTGTGCCCCTCGGGAGCGGGGAGACCCATTTGGGTTACCTTTTGGGGGAACTTGCAACGATCAAGCCCCGCGGGAAGAAGCCTCTCTCTGAGGTGCTCAGGGAAAACGTGTTCCGAGTCCCTCAAGGCTCCCAGGTTTACCTGATTGTAGGAACGATCCATCAAGAGCCCGCCTCCTATGCCGAGCCGCTGGCGTTCCTTTACGGCCGGCGTGCTGCGGTTCGAGTACTCCTGCTTGATGACCGTACTTTCGTGCAACACCACAGGTGGCGCACTCAAACGGAAAGGCGGAAGATGCCCGAGCTGGCCCGTTTCTTTCTTCTCAACGGGGCCGAAGTGACGCTTGTGGCCCGCGGCGCTGATATCTCATCAAAACTGGAAGGGACGAGGGGGTCGAGGAAGCAATGAAGCCCTATCAGTTTTATCTTGCAGCGGCCGGTGCATGCGCAATCGCAGCTGCTGCGCCGCTTGTACTTGATTGCTCGCCGACCTGGTTCTTCGTTCTCCTGACCGCGTGGGCCATAGGCGTCGCGCTTGTGCCTGCGGGATTCTTGGATATCGTCTCGGAGCTCCGTACAAGCGTGCTTGTCTTTTTGGGATTCGGAGCGCTTATCGCAGGGCTGTTCCCACGGTACAGCCTTTTCCTTCTTGCAATCTGCCTTCTCTTTGTGCGCTCTTCCGAGCTTTTCGGGTACTTGTTGGGAGCATGTGTTTTAGCTCATGCACTCGGATTGACCGTAAGACCTTACCTGCCGCTTACTGCAATTTTCGTCATCTCTGCGGTTCTTGCCTCCCACTTCAGAGCGGCGAGAACCGTATCGTTGCGTGCTGCGCTGATCGCAATCGTAATAAGCACGGCCGCTTTGATCGCAGGGGCTGCGGCGACCGCGCTTCCCCGCATTGCTCTTGCGCTTTCAGGCTCCTGGATACCCGTCGTCGAAGACGGCGCCGAACCCCCGCCGCTTCTTCTCCTTGTGCCTTTCGTGGTGCTTCCTCTGTCGGGCTACCTGCTTATTCGGTTCGTCGGGCTGCGCGTGCGGAGAACCGTTGCGGTACAATCAGAGGAACAAAAAACCAAGGGTGTCATCACAGCGGAAAAACATTTGGATCGCACCGAGCGGAGGCGGTTCAGATCCCGGTTCACCAACGAAGCCGTGGTGGAAGGCTATATCAGTTTGTGGCGGAAACTCGGAGAGCGGGGCATTATTTTCAGGCCCGACAGAACTCCTGAAGAAGGTGCCGCTTACCTCAGAAGCCGCTTGCCCTCCTTAAGTGTGGAACTCCTTAGCCGGCTTACCCAAATCTTCAACAAAGCGCGCTACAGCCCTCATGAAATAACGGCCGCCGAGTTCGAGGAATTCGAAGGCATTTTGCGCCGCATACTCGAAGCCGCCGCTACCGGCTGAATGCACCGCCTGAAGCACTGAGCACGCGGCGCCACATACTCTGCGCGTTCGTGGGGTTGTAAGGCAAGCTCCTGCCGGTCAAGAAACACAAGGTGCGGTGCAGGTGCGGACGAATGCGCGACTCAGCCACGCTGAAGCCCTCAATCAAAGGACGTACAAAATCCCTTGCACGTTCCGCTTCAATGATCCTGAGCAGCCTTTCCCCCAGGAGCACATTGTTCAGAGCCTCCTTCAGGCATGCGCTGAGTATCGCCGCATTGTGCTTGCTTTCGGCCTCGTTGAGAAGCTCCCACACTTTCTTCCATTGAGACACGCTTTTCGCCGTCGGCCTCCCCAAGCCGGTTACCTCTTTGAGAGCCTTTACAGCGAATCTTTTTACCTCCGCCCGCTCCGAGTCCAGAAGCTCGGAAAGGGGGCCGGCCAAATCCCCGCGGTAAGCCGGCTGGTAAGAGCGCACGACTTCTTGGGCGACCCGAAGCAGTTTCCTGCTCGGAGATCTTTTCAAAAATTCCAAGAAAGCTCTTGCAGAGACTGATCCGCGGACCGAGCTCAAAAACACTTGATCCCTGTCGGTCGAAGAGCCCTTGCCTGTAATGACGGGCGGTGCGCGTGAAACGGCGGGGTCGGGTGCCTGCGCTCTTGAGAGAAAAAGCAGAGCGAAAGCGGTTGCAACAGGTCTTATGGCCTCATCCCCCCAACTTCCGTCAGGGTTCTGCACCGAAAGCAGAAATGCAGTCTCTTCGGCGTACCAATCCCTTCCCCCTATAAGCGCGATCCCTCCGAGGTCAAATGTTTTTTCAAGAGTCCATATCGTGTAATAATAATTCCCCGTGAGGCGCCGTCCGGGCCAGCGGTGGTAGCGCTTAAGCCGATCCCAATTTCGTTCAAGATAAAGCAATCCGCTTAGGGCCCGGCGCCTCAGGTCGTTTTTCGAACGGGTGAGGATCTTTTCCGCGGCGAAAAGATTGCCTGCGGTTGCCGCCGTCATGGCAAAGGTCGGCCGGGTGGAGGTGGGGCTGTACCGCCAGCCCGTAGGCCTTCCCCTGAAGTGATCGGTCCGCACTCCTTCAGCCGGACGCGACCAGTCGAACTGGTACGTCACCCTCAGTTCGTGCTCTCCAGCCCCCTGCTGCCCCAGGGAAAGGCCTGCGGCGACATACCGCTTCGCCACGTCGGCGGGAACCGCAAGGCCGAAACGCCGTCCCGCTTCAAGGCCGAGGACGGCGAACTGCGTGTTGGAAAGATCATACCAAGACCCCCTGCGCACAGGCGTGTAAGCCCAGCCGCCGCTTGCCGGGCCTTGGGCGCGGATCAGCCAAGCCACAGCGTGCTTGAGCGCAGTGCGGTCCGCTTTAGTAGGGCGTATCGCCCGCACTCTGCCGCGTGCGGCATGAAGAAGGCGCTTGTATTTGTATTCAATCGCTATGGCGTAAAGAGCGACCGAATAAACGCGCTTGAAGGGAAGCGCGGCCATCTCCTTGTAAAGCCGCCTGAGGACGGATGAGTTGAGATCCTTTGCGGAGCTTATGAGCGCTGCCGCGTAAAGTGCCCGGGCGCCCAAAGGGTACCTGAATTCAGGCACCTTGCGCCCCTCTCCCAACAGACGCTCCAAGTACTTGGAACCTCTCTCCAAAGCTTTTTCGATATCTGAGGTCCGGACCTCACGGCACGGAGCGGTTTCAGGCCGCTTCACCCCGGCCGCAAAAGACGTACATGAAAGCAGGAAGAAGAACAGGAATAGGAAAAACAAGGGCGAAACCTCACAAGCTCAATCGACTCAACAAACCGGAGGAACCACCCAAGAAAAGATCGTGCCGATTTCAACCGGAAGGAAACCTTTTCAAGTTCAATGTCTCTCAAGCCGGATGAGCCATTGGATGCGGGTGCGCAAAAGACCGTTCATCGTCCGGATAAGGACGACCCCTCCGTCCATGCGGACGGCCCGAGGCCGCCGCCCCTCAAAGCCGCCTTATCCACTCCTCGTTTTGATACTTCCGCCGGCTCAATTCTCCGGCCTCATTCAGAAGTTCCGCCGGGATTTCAACTACACGCTCAGCTCCCAGAACCGAAGCCATGCTGCGGACAAAATCCTCGAACGAAGCTTCTCCCGACTCCTCTCTTACGGAAGTTATGAAATCCTCGTGTTTCCTCCCATGCCTGTACGGCGGCTCGCGAACCGGGTGTCTGAGGACGGAACTCAATGGAAACGGAAAAGGTTCGGCAATCAAACTCCCCTCACAAAGCGTGCCGCTCCGGCGCCTCTTTTGCCCGTGACCCGCGATCTTTCGGAGTTCTCCTCCGCTTCGCTTAACTGCAAGGTCGCTTATGGGCTGAAGCTGCACGTGCAAGCCGAGGCGCTTAAGGGTCGCAGCTGCAAAGCCCTGCACCAAGCGGAATGCTTCGTGGATTCCGCCGGGGTCAAAGCTTCTGGGCCATACAAAGCTGTAGCACCAAACTTGAGGCCCCACCACCACGGTCCCTCCGCCGCTGATCCGGCGGTACACGGGAAGCTTGCAGGCGGGCGCGATATCCTCCGCAAAGCGGCAACCGCTGCCCAGGACGACGGCGGGCCGGTCGCCCATCCACAGGTGAAGCCAAAGTCCCCGCTCGGGAACGATCGACCGGGAGCCTCCGGACTCAAACTCACCAAACTCCATACTATTCAGGGCAAGCTCACTTAGGGCGAGAGCTTCCGGAACCGGCACTTGCTTCGATACAGCGAGCACAATCCCGCCGCCATCAGCTCTTATGCGCCCGCTCCCTGAACTCGTCATACGTCACTATGAGCTCTCTTGCGGCCTTGACCTCGTCGACCCTTCCGACCGGTGCTGCGTGCGGCGCCGACTTGACGCGTTCCGGGTCCCGCATGGCTTCAGCCGCTATGGCGTGAAGGGCCGCGGCAAAAGCGTCCAGCCTCTCCTTGGGTTCCGTTTCGGTCGGTTCGACCATGATCGCTTCCTCAACAATCAGGGGAAAGTACACGGTCGGCGGGTGAAAACCGAAATCCATCAAACGTTTCGCTATATGAATCGTCCTTATACCCTTTGAAAGAATCGCAGCCGAGGGCTTGACCACAAATTCATGCATGCACGGCCGGTCATACGCCGGGGTGAAGTGAGGAGCTATCGCTTCTTGGAGATATCGCGCCGCAAGAACCGCGTGAGGGCCGATTCGCTCTATCCCTCGGCGGCCCAAAACCCGCAGGTAGGTGTAGGCCCGGATTCCCACGGCGACGTTTCCTGCAAACGTTCCGACCCTTCCAATGGACTGGGGAAAATCTTCTTTTAAAACAAACCGGCCCCCTTCTTTCAAAATGCGGGGGACCGGCAGGTAAGATTCAAGAATTTTCTTTACGCCCACGGGCCCGGAGCCCGGTCCACCCCCCCCGTGCGGCGTGCCGAAAGTTTTGTGCAGGTTTAGGTGGACTATATCGAACCCCATGTCACCCGGACGCGCCACGCCGCACAAGGCGTTGAGATTCGCTCCGTCGTAATAAAGAAGCGCGCCGGCTTCATGCACTATCCGGGCGATTTCAACGATCCGTGTCTCAAAGAGCCCCAGCGTGTTGGGATTTGTAAGCATGAGAGCCGCAGTTTGAGGACCCACAGCCTGCTTCAATTTCCCGCAGTCCACTTCCCCGTGCTCGTCGGAAGGGATATGCCTTACTGTGAATCCCGCAAGTGCGGCTGAGGCCGGATT
>CAZGYL010000031.1:0-16414 GCA_964529985.1 uncultured Planctomycetia bacterium
AAATCCTCTTCTCCTGAAAGGGGGGCTTCTTTGGGAAGCACACCAGGCCGTTCGACCCGAAGGAGCACGGTATCTCCGTGCTTAACTCCCAAGCGATCGGCAAGATAAGAGTTCAACGCAACTTGGTTTTCACCTAGCTTAAGAGGCTTCGCGCCGCCAAGATCCCAAAAATCCCTATCAACTCCGACAACCTGTATGCCGTTTACCCGGGCTGTGCCCTGCTCATTCACAGCCGAGCCTTTAAGAAGAATCACCCCTGCTGTTTTCACCCCGAGAAGCACTGAAAGCTCCCGAGCGAGAGCTTCACGCACAAAGCGCCCGCCGGTTGTGGCGGCCAGATTCACTTCACCAAGCCGCGAGAGCGCCATCCACCTCAAGGTCCACCGCACCGAGTCCCCCACCGCAAGCGCACCTACGAGGATCGAACCGCCCAGGAGCACGCCCAGAAAGACACCGAGCGAGGTACGCCACCAGAAAAATACACTTCGTAGTATCAATTTTGCAAAGCTCATGTTGATCACTCCCCGGGCACAAGTATTCCCTCGCGCAGCGTAAGCGTCCTATCCAGCCGCGCTGCAAGATCTACCGCATGAGTCACCACAAGCAACGCGATCCCCTCTTCGCGTCGGAGCTCAAGCAAAAGATCGATAAGCGCTTCTGCATTACGCCGGTCAAGCGATCCCGTGGGTTCATCCGCAAGCAAGAGCGCCGGCTCATTGATAAGAGCCCGAACCACGGCCGCGCGCTGCCTCTCTCCGCCCGAAAGCTCACCGGGCCTATGGTGGAGGCGCTCGCCCAAGCCTACTCGATCAAGAAGGCGTTCGGCACGCTTCTGCAGAGCGGAGCGGTCTGCACCGGGTCTGACCAGAGTCGGCACAAGGACGTTCTCAAGCACCGTCAGCTGCGGGAGCAGGTAGTGGAGCTGAAAAACAAAGCCGACCGTGCGGTTCCGAAGCACCGCACGCTCCCGGTCGCTCAAAGCAGTCACATCGCGCCCCTGCACGATCACAGCGCCGCTGGTCGGGGAATCGAGTGTGCCGGCCAGATTCAAAAGCGTACTCTTGCCGGATCCGGACGGACCTACGATTGCAACAGCCTCACCCTCAGCCAACTGGAGATCCACACCTTTGAGGACCTCAACGGGCGGCCCGCCGTCCAGGCCGGGATACGTTTTCTTTACATGCTTGAGGACGAGCAATGGTGCCGCCATGAGCCGCCTCCATATCCTTTGAAAACCTCACTCCGAGACCGAATCCGCCGGACCAACACCGCCTGTTCCAGCAACACAAAGCACTTTCTTAAGAAGCTGCACCAGGTTCCCTGCGGCCTGATTCACCTGAAACCTTTTTTCAACAGCGCGCCGTCCGGCAAGTCCCAAGCGCCTACATTCCTCACGATCCGAAAGCAGGCGTTTGAGGCTCGCGGCAAGAGCTTCCGGATCCCCGGGCTGGCAGAGCAGCCCCCCTCCGGTCGCTTCTACAATCTCGGTGAAAGCTCCGCTCCGAGGCAAGACCACCGGACGCCCCACAGCCAAGGCTTCAAGTACAAAATAACCGAAAGCTTCATTAAGCGCCGGGACCGAAAGGACCGAGATCTCCTGCAAAAAAGCCCTCCGCCTCTCACCTTCAAGGTTGGGGAGGAAACGTACTGCGTCCGCTGCTCCACTGCGCCTTATGCGCCGCCTGAGGGAACGGAGAAAAGCCCTGTCTTCCGCGGTGTGCCCTCCTGCAGCCAGAAGCTGCACGTGCCCCAGGCCTTCTTCCCGCCGCAGCCTCAGAAAGGCCTCCACCAAGAGATCAAGCCCTCCTCCCGGGTAAAGCCTGGAGAGGTACCCCACTGTCGGGCGGTCAGGAGGTTTGCCCGACACCGGGTAAGGCTCCAAGTCGATTCCGTTGTACAGGACCTCGATACGCTCGGCCGGGACGCCGAGCCGGCCGGCCATATAGTCCCTGTAAAACCGACTTGCTGCAATGAGCATATCGATATCGGCGAGGCGGCCTTTAAGCAGGTTCCAGGCTTCCTCTCGATAGGGAGACCGCAGCTCGTCAAGAAACGTATGCTCACCCTGCAGCTGGCAAACTACAGGTACGCTCAGTTCGGCTTTCAGCTTGCGCGCCAAGCCTGCAAGCAACGCGTTTGATAGGATTACAACGTCGGGCCTGCCAGTTGACTTCAAATAAGCTGCAAGCCGGTCGATTTCTTCGGCCTGGCGTCCTTCTTCACCTCTTAGCATTGAACATGTCGTCGGCCCGAGTTCGGAAGGACGCGTGAGGCGGGCTCCGCGGGCTGCAAGCGCGAGCACAAAAGGGCTGTCCGCGATTTTGTCCAGAAGCGGTGCAAAAACTTTCAGAAATGGAAACCGTTCCGTGAGATATATTTTCACTCCGCCGAAAAACACCCGGCTTGATCCCCCCGCCCCACCCCATTCGTCCCAAACCGGCAAATAAAGCGGCACCATAAAAGCGTCGTGGCCCCGGCGGTGCAAAGTCCTCAGGAGAACGGCATCCCGCAAGCAGTTTTCGCAATAAAAGCCGCCTCCCGACCCGGGTGTAAGAAAAAGGATCCGCAGGCGGCCGCTCACCTCAGTTTCCCCCCTCACCGCTCCTGCAGCTAAAAGCATAAACGCAGCCGTCTTCAGCCCCGATCACCACAAAACCTGCCCCGACGGCCGGCCCGGCTTTCAGAGCCGATCCCACAGGATAGCTCCACAACTTCTTACCGCTCTTGAGGCTGAGAACGTAAAGGTTTCCATCTTCAGAGCCTACCACAACTTCAGAGCCGACGATCACAGGAGAGCTCCTTACAGCTCCTCCGGTAAGGAAACTCCAAAGCACGCGGCCGTCTTCCCTGCGTGCGCACCATACCCGCCCGTCGTCGCTTCCGAAAACAACCTCGATTTCTCCCACCGCCGCACTGGAGAGGATGGGTTCTTCAGTGGGTCGTATGCGCCACAAAAGGCCTTGGCTCCGACTCGTCTTCCCTCCTTTCCCCGGTTTCTGCGAATCTCCACCGCGCGGCAGTTTTCTCAGATCCATGCAAAAGAAGTATCCTTCGAAGTTGCCGACATAGGCTTTCCATTCAACCACTGCAACCGATGCGCCGATGTAAGCCCCGCAATTGAAAGCTGCGCGCCGGGTGCCTCTTGTAAGATCAACCTCGTGAACGTAAGCATCGCAACCACCGAAAACAGCAACGCCGTCAAGCACCGCAGGCGTACTGTTTATGTAGTAACCCGACTCGTAGCGCCACACCTCCTTCCCGTCGGCGGCGTTCAGGCAGTAAAGGTTGTTGTCATAGCTTCCTGCAAGAATGACAACCCCGCGCGGGACCGAGCTCCAATTCGGCCCGCTGGGAATCTTATCATCCGCTTCAAAACGCCACAGCAACTTGCCCTGCCGCACAGCGTAGAGGAAACCATCGTCGGTACCGAAGTAAACAACCCCTTGAAGGACGAGCGGGGCGCCACCAATCCGGCCCTCCGCCTGGTATGACCATTTAAGATCGCCGCCCCTCAGATCGAGAGCGTACAAAACGCCGTTCTCGTTTCCAACGTAAACCGTGCCGCCTTCGATCGAAGCCGGTGCGGTCACCGCTGAATCGGTTTGGTAACGCCAAGCCGGTTTCAGCCCCTGTTGAAGACTCCCGCGTGCAATCCCCCGAAGGGTGGGCGATCCCCGGTGCATGGGCCAGGAGGGCTGAAACGGGGCGGCCCTCTGCGCTCGCACCTCAGGTGGAGCCTTTCCCGGCTCCCGGCGCCGGCAGCTTTCGGTGCAAAGCAGAAAACAAGCAATAAGGCCGGCATAGGAGAGCTTCTTCCTGTGCATGGCAAGAACGCCTTTCGTAGAGACTTGTTCGGTGCAGATTGTATCCTATAGAGCACCCCGCGCATTGGAAAGGGCCGAGACCGCCGGAGCGGGGCGGAATCGCCTCCGGCAAAACACACCGTGCACTGCCCCCGCAGGCTGGATAAAATCATATACTAAACGCGTTGAGCAAAAAGGGTCCGCAAGACAGGCAGGCTGAAGAGGAGGACTCAAATGAGATCGCTCGTTGCGGTGGCTTTCGCGCTTGCGGTTTCAGCCGGAGGAGCCCCGGATGGCGGGGGAGAGCGTTTTTTTCTGCGGGGCGATACCAACGGCGACGGCCAGGTGAACCTCGCTGATGCGATACTCACACTGCAGCACCTTTTTGGAGGGACGCCGATTGAATGTGAAGACGCAGCCGACGCAAATGACGACGGAGTGCTCAATCTGGCAGACGCTGTTTTTACGCTTTCCTACCTTTTCGGGCCGGTGGAGTCGCTGCCCCCGCCTTCAGGTGAACCCGGGCCCGACCCCACTCCTGACGACCTTACCTGCGCAAGCGGGCCGATTGTGCTCAGCCACGCCCCGCGCCAATGCTACGCCGATCCCTGGGATCGATCCCCGGGAGCGACGCTACCTGAGAAGGTGCGCAATTGGGGTGAAAAACTTGGAGCCACGATCATTGAAGCATGGGTCAAACAGTGGGACATACCCGTATGCATGGCATGCGGCTGTCCCCGCGGCTACAGCATCTTCGTAACAGTGCCCACTGAAGAAGACGCGGAGATCCTCAAAGAGGCGGGCTTTGGAAAAACCGGCGGTCCCATAAGGCCGGATCCCCGGCTGGAAGAAGCAGCTTCACCCTTGAAATAAGCACTAAGCCTCCGCCCTGAGGAAAGCTTCAGCACTGCGCAGTCCCGCCACCGTAAAAATAACGGGATAAAGCTTTTCATAGTACCAGAGTTTCGCAAAGTAAAATCCGATCGGTGCCGGCTGGAAATCCTTCCCGCCGCATGTAGCTTCAACGAGGTGGAAAGCTCCTCTTTCAACCGCTTCCCGTACGGCGGTGATCGCGCGCCGACCGAGAAATTCCACAAGCACGTTCTTGCTCCCTGCAGCACTGAGGGCCTCAAGCGCCAATCCGGTCTCCTCAAGCGATGAAGGCGTACCGTATCCCGCGCCCCAGCCACCGTCGGAGTTTTGGTTCCTGAGAAGCCACTCCAAAGCTGAGCTTGCAGCGGAAGCCAATGCGGGTTGCAAACCCTCCTGTGAAGAGATCAGTCCTGAGAGAGCCTGAAGTACTCGAGCCGTTCCGTAAGTCGGGCTCTCTTCCTGCGGGTGGTGCTCGTTTCCGAACCAAAGCGGAACCCAAGAACCGTCGGCCCGTTGCGTGCGCAAGAGATAGTCGATGAGCCGTTTTTTCCAGCGCTGCATGCGGCGCAGCAGCCTTGGGGGAATGAAGCCCCGGAGCCTTCCCTCCCAAGCGTTGAAAGCTCTAAGAGAATGCGCGGCTAAATCCGGGCCGCTTCGGTCAAAAGGCAGGTGGCCCCAGCCGCGACAGAAAGTCGGGATTCCTCCGTCCCGGTTCTGCAGCCCGCACAACCAGCTTAAGCCCAGAAAGGCTGCACGTCTTACTTCCGCAAGATCCGCCCCGAGGTGCGAAAGAGCAAGCACAGCCCCGGCGGTATCGTCGGCGTCAGGAACCCCGCCCGGCAGATCCGTCCAAGCCCAACCTCCCGGCTTTGCTCCGGTGTAAGGGTGAACGGCCATGTGTTGCTGCCTAAGAAGCCAAAATCTTACAGCACGGGAGATTCCCTCCTCCAGTTTTCCTCCATTCTCACATAGAGCATTCACCGAAAGCGTTGTAAGCCAAGTTGCAAGATTCTTTTCAATCGGCCAGCTGCCGTCCGGGCGAGCGGCTTGCTGTAGAAATGAACATGCGAGTCGGGCGACGGGTTGATCCCGGAGGCCCGCCTCAACAAGGCTCATTGCAACAAAGCTCGTTATGGGAACCGCTTCAAGAAATCCCCCGCTTGAAGGCTGCATTTTTTGGAGAACGTGGAGAGTTCTGCCCACACTAACGCTTCTAAGCATGTAAGTGAGAGGGTTTCGGGGCGGAGCTTTCCGAAAACGAGCCTGTCCCACTGCGACGAGAGCCGGAATCGCGTAGCTCACAACTGGGAGGCGCAGAAATCTGAAAAATCCGCTTGGAACCGAAGCAAGCTCAAACGGAAGAGACGGAACTTCTTTCCAGGGCACGCAGGAGCAAACAGCGCCCATGGTGAGGATCGGTACTGAAAAGGTCTTGTCCTTTCCGTAGCGCCTGCTTATGGCCTCAACAAGCGCCGCCGTACTCAGTCCTCCGGCCTCCGATCGCAAGTACGTTTCTGCTGCACGAATCTGCCCGGCGAAGCGATCTCCCCCGAATCTGCGAAGCGCAAACCAGCACAAGGTGGTCGTGCTTAGGTTGCTCTTACTTAGAATCGTATCACCCCACCCTCCGTCCGGGTTTGCATTTCGCTCAAGCCAGCTTAGCCCCTTTTCAACCGCCGACTTGTAGCGTTCAGGATCGTAAACACCGAGAGCGCACAGGGCGGTGGCGGTTGCAAGTGCGCTTGTAGAAAGGTCGCCGGTCCAAAACCCGGCCTTGCTCTTCTCTTCCAGCAAGCGCGCTTCGGCCGCCTCAAGCGTTTCGGACAGAACCGCCGGCTTCACCCGGATCCTCCGTGCATAAGTTGCCTAGGGCCACAAGCCCGTAGAACGTGTACTCGCAGTCTATGACCCTATCCCCCCAAACGCCGCAAAAACCGCCTTCCGGAGACCAAAGGCTGTTGAGGAAATCAAGGCACCGTTCCTTAATCGACTCAAGCGAAACACCGACTCTTCTCAAAGCATGCAGTGCCGTAGCTGTTGAAAGTAAATCCGGGAACGGCGCTCTCGGAACGGCGCAAAAACCTCCTGCCGGGTGAAGCTGTGAGAGCAGCCAGTTTGCGCTTGCCTGATCAACAGGTGCACCCAGCTCAGAAAGGACTACAAGAGCGGCGGCAGTCGACGGTACCGTGGCCTGAGCCGCACTCCTGTCGTTGCTGTAGCCGCCCTCAGGTAGGCGAAGTCCCTCCAGGGCTTCCATAAGTTCTCCGCACCTCTCCAGCTTAAGCCCTAAGTCTTGAATAGCCGCCAGAGCCAAGAAGCTCGCGTAGGCAGAGCAATTATCAGCGCCCGCCTCAAGCGAGTACCCCCCGTCGGCGCTCCGAAAGCTCAAAATGCGCTCAGCGAGTTCATTCCTAAAGGCTTCGCCCAACTCCCGCTCTCCGAGCTCATTCCAGCAGCGCGCCAGGCATGCCGCATGCACGAGATCGAGCCCGGAGCCGTTTCCGAACTTCCGCAGAAAAGATTCCACCCGCCTGCTGGGAAAGTCCTCGCCCAACCCGTTGAGCACTGTAAGCGCAAAAGAGGTGTAGTAAAGATCACTCTGCTCCGCCCGGCCCTTGAACCCCCCGTCCTCAGCAAGCCGGCTCATGACAAATTGAGCCACGCGGCGCGCCGACTCCTCAAGCAGCACCGAACCCGCCCTGACGGCCGTCCGCAAGCTGCGTCCGATACTCATGGCAGCACTCCATGCTGTCGGTCTCCCGGAAGATCTTACCCACAATACGGCGCAGCAAGGCTTTTAAATTTGGATTGTCCAAACCGCACAAGGCTCTTATCGCCTGATCCTTGTACCATGCAACCAATTCCGCGGTCTTGGTCAAAACCCCTAAACCCGTAAAAATTTCGTTGAGTTTTTCCCGGTCCCCGGGACCGCGGAACCCAAAACGCCAAAAGCGATCCAGGAATTTCCGCTCGGCTCCGCCTGCTCTTTCGGTGGCAAGTGCAAGCAGCAGCGAAGGCCTGAGGCGGCCGGCCTCAGCGGATTCGGTGATCTCAAACGCATCTTGGAGATCATCCCTTATCTGGTAAGCGATTCCGACCGCGGTGCTGAAGCGGTGGATCACCCCGGTGAGCTCCTCTCCCCGGCCGCCGAGGATGATTCCAAGCTTAAGCGCCACTTCAAAAGCCGGAGCGGTTTTTTCGCTGAAAATCTCAAGCACTTCGGCGGGGCTGAGTACTCTGCGCTTGCGCGCCCATGCAAGCTCCGCACCCTGACCATTGCACAAAGTGCGGTGTCCTTGCGCGGCGGCACGAAGCAAAGCCGCTCTGTACGGCGTATCCGCTTCGGCAAGAAGCCTGTAGCCTTCCCCTACAAGGAGATCCCCTGCATTCAAGGCCACAGGGATTCCGTAGCGTTTATGCAGGGTGGGCCTGCCGTATCTCTCGCTGTCTTCGTCCTCAATATCGTCGTGGACCAACGAAGCCTTATGAAAGCATTCAACCGCAACCGCAGCACTCTTCACAGCTTCAGGTATCGGCTCCTCCGAGCCCCCCATCAACGCCTGATATGCACAGGCCGTAAGAAAAGGCCTCCACCTCTTGCCCTCACCTGTAAGAAAATTGCGTGCGATTCTTTCGGTCTCGCTTCTGGGAGGCCCCATAATGCTTTGCAGTTTCTTCCGCCTGAACCAGGAGCGAACCTCCTCCCGCAGACCGTCGATGTCGACAAGTCCTCCGCCTGAGGAGCCGCTCAGGTGGATGGCATCCCACACCCAATCGATATCCACAGCTGTATTCGAGCATCCGTCCCGAAGCAACGGAACCGCAAGGCCCGGGATGGCCCCTGCTTCCATGTAAGGAAAAACCTGTTCCAGAACGTTAAGGCAACTGACCCCGATCACAGCCTTTATCCTGCCGCTGCGCAAAAGCGAAGTCACTATGGGGGATCCTTCGGCCACAAGCACCGTGTAACCCATTTGCTCCGCTTCATGCTGCAGATCTCCGATAACGCAATTCCCGCAAAAGCGGCAGGAAAGGCCGAAGGCATCTATCGGTGCGCGGCAAGCTTCAGGGTGACGCAGACACTGCGGGAGCAAGAGAAGGCGTTTATCAAACGGTATGCCTGCAAGCTGCGGGCGCCAAGCCTCGTTATTGAGGCAAACCGCAAGAAAATCTTTGTAAGCGTGCGCTATATCCGCCTCTTTGCAAAGCGCCTCGCAATGCTCCATGAGCTCACGGAAGGCAAGAGGCGGCACCAAACGGTGTTTCTCCGCATACAGCGCAGCCTCCGCAAGGCAGCGGTTGCGCTCCGCTTTCGTGGGAGGAATGCGCACATCGCACGTTCCGTTGTTCTGTGTGTGTGCCGAGTCGGTCATCGCCATGTTGCAAAAGATCTAAAGCCGCCTCCGGCCGGTACACTCAGGCCGACATGCCCCGGCTCTGTTCGTCACTTCGATTCTCTCTGAGGTACGGCCTTTGTTGCAAGGCCTTCCGGCCCCGAACCTCCTGAAAGTTTCCTGCCTATAAGGGCGAAATTCCTGCGCCACTTCAGGATCTCCGCCCGTCCTAACGCCTGTATACACAAGCGCTTGAGAAGACGAACTCCGGCCGCCCGCTGGTTGTCCCAATAAAGCCGCGGAACGTACTTGAAGTTAAGCTCGTAGCACGTGGTAAAAAGCTTGAAATGCTCAAGGGTCATGGACTGGAGAGAGAAACGCCGGCCGAAGCGTTCCACCTCTGTTCCTAAAGGCTCGTAGAAAACAGGAAAAGCTACAAGGGGCTTGCGGCCGAGCCGCTCAATCAGACGGCGCGTACGGAGTACGTCATCAGCGGTTTCCCCCGGCAGCCCCAAAACAACACTGAGAACCGGGAAGAATCCCGATTCTATAAGCTTCTCCGTAGCTTCACCGACAAGCTCTTCCCAATCTTCCGGCCTGAAGGGAGCGATCTTACCCGGGCTGTTGTGCCTGACGAGATCGCCGTTTGCGCTTTCAACACCCATGTTGACCCACAAATATCGGGCGTGTTTTCTCAGCTCAAGAAGCCGGCGGATCTCCTTGAGCTCACCGGGGCTGTACTGCACGACCGAAGAAACATTTGCATGATCTATCTGAAGGAACTCCAGGCCGTCCAGAGCCGCTATGCGCTCCAGAAGCCCGAGCAGGCGCTCCGGTTTTACGTGCGGCCCTGCGGCGCCGTAGCGGAAGAGGTCCTCACTGCCTGAAACAACGCTACGCACGCCGGAAAAAACGTTCCGCTCGATGTCACTGAGGATAAGCTCCTCGGGCAGGTGATCCATGGGCAAACGAGCCATGGTGCAGAACCTGCAACCTTTACCGCAGCCGCGGGAAAGCTCAACCACCCCGAGAAGAGAAGCACCGGCTATAGGTGCAATTTCCTCCACACAGGTGGTATCTTCAGTGACCCGCGCCGGAGCACTCCTTCCCTCCAAAACATCTTTTATCAAATCAGGGCCCCGGCGTTCGAAGTACCCTTTGAAAATCACATCGATCCCCAGTCCCTCCGCCGCACCGGGAACAATATCGAATTGCCATGCCCCCGCCCCGCCGGCAATGACTTTGAACCCGTAACGCACTTTTGCCAAGCTCAGCTCAGAAAGCAACTCGAAGCTCCAAAGCGCCGTGTAAAGCTCACCTCCCCAAAAAGCCGTAGTCGTTGTATTGCTCATGCCGCAACCTAAAGGATCGCTTGAGCTGAAGCAGACGACTTTCACCCATGGGCCCAAAAGCCGCGGCAGGTATTCCGGCGTCGTGCACACAACTTCCGAAGGCTTAAGTCCGCAATCACGCAAAAGCGACGCTTCAACGCGCCTCAACCCCAGGGGCGCAACATGCGCGCGGCCCCCTCCGTCCACCCGCACGGGCGGCGCAAGCATGTGCTTTACAAGTAAAGCAGGGGTTTTCGTGGTCTGCATGGTTGCAAACACACCTTCGAAAAGCGCGCGATATCTCGCGCTGAGCGTTCGATCCGCAACAAGCACTACGGAAGGCCGAACTCGGGAGTTTTTCATTGACACGCAGGCTCGCTCGGGTTTCGGTCGGGCTTCTCTTCCTTCCCTTCGGTGCTTCCGCCGTCTCCGCAGTCGGAGCCCTCGCAGGCGCAGGCTTTGGATTTAGAAGGATCCACCGCGTCGATCACTTCCTGCGGAATGTCCAAGGCCCGTGCCATATCAGCTATGCAGGAACAGGGCGGGACGGTTTGTCGGGGTTCCGAAGAGAAACGCTTCTTACTGCGCCGCTTGAGCACCTCGTAGATATCGCCTCCCAGAAGCGAATCGATATCCACCGCTGAAGCTCCTTCGGGATTTCCACCGCAATACGGTCCGTTTTGCCGGTACTTCGGGAATATGATCGCGACCTGAGGGCAAACGCGCGCGCAAGCCGGGCAGTTGGTTTTGCAGTTCCTGGGGTTGGCCACCTCGATCGTACCGTTCTCAGAGCGTACAAATACCTGAAACAAACAGAACTCCAGGCACTTTCCGCAATCAGTGCACCTGCTTCTGTCGAGAACCGGAAACCAGGAAATCCACGGGTCGGGTTCAGGCAACTTAAACCGCAAGGCCGCTTCCTTGCATGCCTCAACAAGTTCGCCGGGTGCGCCGCCTGAAACGCCTTCGATAACTTCGACCTCGTCACTTCTTTCCAAGCCAGGCGGCGATCCGACCGACACGACGGGGCCAAGCACCTCCAGGCCGCCCTGTGCGCTGTTCGGGCGAAAGGCCACATCAAACCCCGCCTCGAGAAGAGCCGCTGCACTAAGAGAAGCTTCGGGCAATGCACCAGAGGCGAAAAGAACCGTTACCGCACCCGGCCTGCCGACCGGAAAAGGATCCGGAGCGGAATGCGTTTCGCCCAAAGAAGGACATTCTCCGGTAAGTTCTTCAGTTCTCATATTCAAAACTTCAAGAGGTTCCTCGGCGATCCCGAGAAGCCATCTGACAGCCCGCTCGTAGCATGCTGCAAAGCGTCGATATCGCAGCAGTTTCCGCTCCCCGCGTTCGGCAAGCAGGCACATGTCGGGGACTCCATCGAAGGGGACGTTTCGCACAATAAGCTGCTGCAAAACCGCCTTCCTTGTTTCGGGGGGGATCGGTCCGCCTCTCGCGCAGTGGCAATAAAGCAAAGGAAAGCGGCCGGCGGTGTGTGTTATCTCTTCAGGCGCCCTTCTCCTTTTTCGCTCTCTCATGCGGTTTCTCCTCGCAGCGGACCTGTTCTTCGGCAAAGATCTCCGCCGGTGCTTCCTGCAAAGCTTCGCGCTCACAACCGCTGATGCGATTGTATCCCCGGTTCAACGTGCTTACAATCGCCGCCCGGCGTCTTTCTGATCCCACCTTCCCGAAGGGTACACACCCGACCTTGCAAGAAGCTATAATCTTCTATACGATCGCTCAGCCCGGAACAGGCAGGTACACGCACCCCGTCAACCTCCTATGGCTTTGATTCGACTTTCAGCAATACGCAAGGATTTTGGAAACGCAACGGTACTGCGGAATGTAACGTTTCAAATTGCGCCGCGGGAAAAAGTCGGTCTCATCGGGCCCAACGGAAGCGGGAAAACCACAATCTGCCGCATCATTACGGGAGAAGAAGAGCCTACAGCCGGTGAGGTTTTTCAGACCCGCGGCCTCAAGATCGCCTATCTTCCCCAAACGGTGACGGTCAGGGAAGATGTGCCTCTGCTTGCATTCGTTGCCTCCGGAAGGCCTGATCTCGAGGACTTGATCCGGGCGATGAAACGCATTGAAGAAGAGTTGAACCGGCGGCCAGAGGATCCCCAGCTCCTCAAGCGCCAGGCGGAGCTTCACGAAGAGTTCGAAGCTGCGGGAGGCTGGCGGTTCCGCCCCCAGTGCGAAGATATCCTTGAAGTATTGGGTTTTGAGCGCGGGCAGTTTCAGCAGCCGGTCTCGAGCCTGAGCGGCGGTGAACAGACCAAAGCGGCTTTGGGACGCGTGCTGGTTGCGCAAGCCGATCTTTTACTTCTTGACGAACCTACCAACTATTTGGACCTTTGGGCCACCTCGTATCTGGAGGAAACGTTGAGCCGGATTTCCTCGGCGCTCCTTCTCATCTCCCACGACAGATATCTTCTGGACCGCGTCGTTGAAAAGATTGTGGCATTAAGCGGCGGCGAAACAGAGACATATCCCGGCAACTGGACAGCTTACGAGAAAGAGCGGCGGAGGCGCGAACTCCAGCGCCGCCGGGCATATGAAAAACAGCAGGCGTTGATAAAGAAGGAAGAGGACTTCATCCGCAGGTATCACGCAGGCCAGCGGGCGGCGGAAGCCAGAGGGCGGCGCCGGAAACTGGAAAGAATCGAGAGGGTTGAACTCCCTCAACAAGAGAAAAGCTTCGAGCTCCGACTTCCCGCTGCAAAAGAAAAATCCCACCTCCTGCTTCGTATGGAAGGAGTGGCGAAAAGATTCGGCGAACGAATTCTTTTTGAGGATGTAAATCTGACCATCAACAGGGGCGACAGAATCGGGCTTGTGGGCCCGAACGGCAGCGGCAAGACCACCTTCCTTCGGATCGCCGTCGGTATCGAGGAGCCTACGGCGGGAAAGGTGGTGCGCGGAAAAGTCGCACCTGCGTACTTCGATCAGACAGGAGGTGATTTGGATCCCGGGAAAACGGTCCTGGAGGAACTTGCGGCGGTGAAGCCCAAAGAAGGCCTCACTGCGCTTCGTGCGTTCGCCGGGCGTTTCCTCTTCACAGGAGAAGATGTGTTTAAGAAGGTGGGGCGGCTTTCAGGTGGAGAAAAAGCCCGTCTTGCTCTGGCTAAACTCATTCTCACGGAGCCTTCTTTTCTCGTCTTGGACGAGCCTACAAACCATTTGGACATTTCAGCGCGACAGGCCGTTGAGGAAGCCCTGCGCGCCTTTGACGGTTCGCTGCTTCTTGTAACTCACGACAGGCGTTTACTTGATAACGTGATCAAGCGGTTGCTTGTCATCCGCCGGGGGCGGGTGATCGAATTTCCAGGAGATTGGACTGCATGGCGATCAAAGGAAGAAGCGGAACGCAGAGACCGAAAGGCCGAGCGGTCCGGCGCCGGGGCCGGCGAAGCGCAGGCTTTTCGAGAGCTTCAGAAACGCAGGCAGCGGGAAGAGCGCAGGAGAAGGCGCCTTCTTGAGGAAACCGAGAAGCTCATAGAACGCTTGGAGGAGGAGCGGGAGAGCCTCCTTTCGCGCTTCGAAGAACCCGCCCTTTATAAACGACCGGAAGAGGTTAAAGAGCTTACAGAACGCCGTCGCTTGCTTGAAAAAGAGCTCGAAGAGGCCTACCGGAGGTGGGAAGAGCTCGTGAACCGCGGCCGGTCCTCTTGACCGCCGCCGATCGCTTGCACGAGAATAGGAGTTTCGGGCTGTGCAACCTTCGGTCAAGGCGCACCTTCTACTTTTCCGAGGCCTGCGATAAGGAGGATCAACCATGAGCAGAATCTTCTTGAGTTCGGGGTCGGTTGTGTTTTCAGTCTCGCTTTTTCTCTGTGTTCCTCAGGCTCTCGGTCAAAGCGAAGATTTCGGGGTCTGGCGCAGCCTTTTCAACGGTAAGGACACTTCGGGGTGGGTTGTGGCCAGAGGACCGAACGCAGGGAAGAAACCTGAGAAATGGAGCGTGGCTGACGGCGCTCTGACAAACGGGAACGGCAGAGTCGATGACATTTGTACGACCGAGGAGTTCGACAACTTCGAGCTTGAACTCCAGTATAAGGTACCGCCTCAAGGAAACAGCGGAGTTTATCTCAGAGGTCAGGTTGAGGTACAGATTCTTGACAGCTACGGCAGGAAGACCGAAAAGCTCGGTACCGGGGATGCCGGCGCTCTCTATGGCGTTTCCAAACCGCTTGCCAATCCCCAGAATCCGCCTAACACCTGGAACACTTTCCGCATCCGCTTCATAGGCAACCGGGTGACCGTCTGGCACAACGGCGTCCTTGTGCAGGACAACACCTATGTGGAGAAACCTACGCTCGGAGCCCTTGAGATCAACCCGCTTACGGGCAAGCGCCTTACGTTCGGGAAAGGGCCGATCATGCTCCAAGGAGATCACACGAAGGTTTGGTACCGGAAGATCCGTGTCCGCCGGCTTTGCAGCCCTGCGGACGGCTGGAAGGCGATTTGGAACGGCAAGGATCTCTCGGCTTTCACCTGTAGGGGCGCAAAGGTGGAAGACTACTGGCGGATCGATGACCATGCCGTTACAAACAAGGGCCACAGAAGGGACATGTGGACAAAGCAATCCTTCGGGAACTTCCTTGTGCACTACGAATACAGGTCTGACCCAAAGGTGCACGGAGGCAACAGCGGATTTTACCTCCGTGACCAGTGGGAGATCCAAATCTTAAGCCGCCAGTCCACCACCAACCCGCACTCAGACGGATCTCTCTACTCGATATACCCGCCGGCCCGGCTGGCGCGCCACGGCCCCACCAATTGGAATCATATGGACGTGAAGCTGGTAGGTATGAAAATCTGGGTCTGGCAGAACGGCAAGCTTATCCACGACGGAGTGGTCTGCAAAACCCGCACGGACAACCACTCGGTCAAGACCGACCGCTTCACCAAGGCCCCGTTCAAATTCCAGGGCGATCACGGAGACGTCTGGTTCACCAATCTATATATCAAGATCCTCCCTGATACCCCGTAGGCAAGGAATCGGAAAGGCCCGTGGTTTCCGGGGCGGCGGTCCCGGCGCCTCGGGTCTTTCCTCGGGGCCATCTTTCATGTACCCTTCTGAGACCCGGCGGGTATGGGGCCCGCCGTCCGTCTTCACGGTATTGCATGGTGAGCTGCTATGTACGGTCTTGAAACCTACATAAACGAGCACGTAAGTGCTGCCTGGATCGCGCTTGCCGTTTCCTTTCTGATCCTGGCCAAATGCGCCGACCTTTTTGTAGAAAGCTCGGTCGCTCTCGCACGCCGTTTCAACGTCCCAAAGCTCGTTATAGGCATTGTGCTGGTCTCCTTGGCCACAACCGCCCCGGAGCTCGCCGTATCCCTGACGGCGGCCCTCAGAGGGAAACCCGAAATGGCGCTCGGCAATGCGGTGGGTTCGGTCATTGTCGATGACGGCCTGGCGCTCTCTCTCGCCGCGCTTCTTGCAACAGGGCCGATCGCTATCATCCCCGGGGTACTGAAGACCGCAAGCGTGTTTCTCGTCACGGTCGAGGTTTTGACTTTCATTTTCGTTCTTCCCGACCGCACGTTGAGCAGGTGGGAAGGCGTCGTGCTTGTTGTGCTTTTCGTCTGCTATATGACTTATCTCTTCTGGGCGCACAAACGGGGAGTCATTCCGCCGCCCAAAGATATCGAAGAAGTAAAGAAGCCGAAGCTGATGAGCATTCCCGCCATGCTCTTGGGCTTCCTTCTCGGGCTTGGCGGTATCGTTGTCGCCGGTCGGTTCATTGTTATCTCGGCCAGCACTATCGCACTATCGTTTAACGTTCCTGAAGCGGTCGTAGCTCTTACCATGGTCGCCTTCGGAACCTCCATTCCTGAAGTGGCGACGTGTGTCACCGCGGCAAGGAAAGGGCACGGCGCTCTTGCAGTCGGCAACATTCTCGGAGCCGACATACTGAATATCTGCTGGGTTGCAGGAGCATCTTCGATTGCAAACGATCTGGTGCTCGGCAAGCGCGAGCTCTATTTCATGTTTCCGGCCATGTTTGTTATCGTGGGGACCATGCTCGCCATGCTCCGCTCAGGCTACACTATGACGCGG
>CAZGYL010000032.1:0-16331 GCA_964529985.1 uncultured Planctomycetia bacterium
GCCGCTTTGGTCGCTGTTGAAATTTTTATCCTGGCCCTTACCGGCTTCGTTCTCGGAGCAGCGATAGCCCCGGGGGGAATGTGGATCGGTACGGCGGTGGGGCTGGGCATCGCGCTTGTTTTGTTTGCGGTGGCTTACGGTGCCGGGGATCAGGCTTTGCTTGCCTTCAGCGGAGCACGAGAGCTTGCACCGGATTCAAAAAACCGCTTGTGGAACGTTGTGGAGGAGATGAAGATCGCAGCCGGGCTGCCGAAGATGCCCAGGGTCTACATCATAGACGATGACGTACCGAATGCGTTCGCTTGCGGCCGGAGCCCGGATAAGGCGGCTATCGCTGTAACAAGCGGTCTTCTGAAAAGACTGAACCGCGACGAGCTCCAGGGAGTCGTAGCGCATGAGATAGCTCATATCGTTCACCGGGACACCCTTTACATGACGCTTGTAAGCGTAATGGTCGGCGCCGTAGCCCTGCTTGCACAGATTTATCTGCGCAGCTTGTGGTACGGTTCGGTTCGTACGCGCACCAGTAGAAGGAGCGAAGGAGGCGGCCAGGCTGTTTTTGTAATCCTTGCGATCGTGCTCGCCATACTTGCTCCTATCGTAGCCCGTCTTGTTTATTTGGCGGTTTCCCGGCGGAGGGAATACCTCGCTGATGCAGGAGCCGCATTATTCACCCGCTACCCGGAAGGGCTCGCCTCCGCGCTTGAGAAAATCGCGCTCAACCAAGCGCCGCTCAGGCGGTCTTCGGATGCTTTGAAGCCTCTTTATATAGTTCCCCCCGAAAAGCAGGCTCTCCATGGAAGCAGCAGCCTGTGGAGCACACACCCCCCGACCGAAAAACGTATCGCGGTTCTACGCGCAATCGGAACCGGAGTCTCTTGGCGTACCTATCAGGAAACGCTCAGGCGTATAACGGGCGGAAAGGAAAACCTGCCGAAAAGCCTTCTGGCGCAGGATAAGGTCGTTCAGACAAGGCGGCCTTCGGAAAAAGAAGATCCGAAGCGCCTGCACCGGGAAACAACCGACCTGTTGTGGCAGCTTCAAGGGTTCCGCTTCCACCGCTGCGACTGCGGTTTGACTTTCAAGGTCCCTCCCGGGCGGAGCGGCGCTTTTACATGCCCGCGTTGCAAGAAACCGGTCACCGTTGCCGGTGCCTGACCGAAAAACCCAGGTCGGTGAGGATCAAACGGGCTTGTTCGCTCAACTGCTCGTTCTCAAATGCCAAGCGCAGGGTGCCGCCTTCACCTTCGCGGACCTTAAGCACTTCAATGTCGCGGATATTTATCCCCCGATCAGCAAGTGCGGTCGCGATTTTGGCGATAACTCCCGGCTTATCTTCAACCACCACAAGAAGCTCGGCAAGAGGCCTCAGGAATCCTTTTGAATCCTGCGGAATACCGGATCGGATCAAAGCCGCCGAGTCGAAGAATTCCCCCAACCGTTCGGGTTTCCAGTCGTCAGCCAAGTTTGCAACCTCCGAAGCGAATCTCCGCAAAGCATCGCGGATCGCCGACTCGTTGGTTGCAACGATATCACGCCATACGGAAAAGGGGCTTGAGGCTATTCTCGTCATGTCCCGAAAGCCGCCGGCTGCAAGCTTGAGCGCGTTGGGCCCGCCCTCACGTGCTGCAAAATTGACAAGCGCAACTGCAAGAAACTGAGGCAGGTGGCTTACCGCCGCAACAGTCCTGTCGTGGTCTTCGGGATTCATAACGAAAACCCGTGCGCCGGTGCTTTCCAAGAGATCGCCCAGTTGCTCGACCACTTGCGGGTCTGCGCGCTCCGGAGGGCAAAGGACGTAAATCGCGTTTTGAAAAAGAAAAGGATCGGCGGCCTGAACTCCGCGCTTCTCAGAGCCCGCCATTGGGTGGCCGCCGATGAAATGGACCTCCGGCGGCAGAAGCCGTTCGGCTTCACGTACGATCAGACTCTTTGTGCTCCCCACATCGGTCACTACGAGCCCTGCCGGCAGAGAGAGCCCGCCCAATTCCTCCAGAAGGCTCAGGATCCGCTTGATCGGAGTGGCGAGCACAAGGAGGTCCGCTCCTTGGAGAGCACCTTGCAGCTTCTGGTAAGGGTAGGACTCGTCGACAGCCCCCACCGCTTCGGCCTCTTTGAGAGTTTGGGGTCTGCTTACGCCGCGCACAACCCCGACCCGGCCGCTCCGTTTAAGGGCGAGACCGAGGGAGCCGCCGATCAGTCCAACCCCCACAACCACTACGTTCGGTTTAGGGCCCATTGCCACTCCCGGGAACCGCGCCTTCTGTCAAGTGGCGGTCCGCCGCCCCTGCGAGTCTTCAGTGAAATGCCTGCGGATATAGTCTATCGCCGCTTCAAGCGACGGAAGGATCTTGGTGCAGAATTTGACCATCCACGGACTGCACTGCTCGAACGGGAAAGGTGAGAAAGCGATAACGAACTTCCCGAGGTCGTGCGCCGCGTAAAACACCTCCATGGCGGTACCTATGCTAGGCTTGCAGTAATTGACCAGCAGTATATCGGCGTTGCGCACGTCCTGGAGATCAAACTCAACGATCTCATTGGCGCTGTCCACCTCCCGGTCTTTGAAATTGCGCCGCATGGGGTCCAGGATTATGAAGTCTTTGCCCAGCTCGCGCGCGGCGATTTCACGCCACCTGCGGGCGTGGCCTTCATGTTCGTCCATAATAGGCCCGGAGAGATAGATCTTAAGCACAGGCAGCCTCCTTTCTCACCGCAGCCGTCGAATTCACCGATCCGAGGTGCAAAGACCTACTATGGTACCGGTCCTGCAGCGGGACGGAAAGATCGCCGGGCGGTTGCTCACCGGGCCCGGTTCAGCTACCATGGCCCGCGTTATGGATATCGAACGCTTTAAGGTCTTTCTTCACGTGCCCGAGGAGAGCCTTGAGCTCGTGCGCGAGCTCTTCTCGCAGATTCCCCAGGTAGAGGTTGTTACGGGTTCTGTTTTCGAGACTACCGCTGATGCGGTCGTCGTCCCGCTGAACTCGTTCGGGTTCTTTGACAGCGGACTTGCACTGGAAGCCACAGACCGCTACGGCTTGCAGCTTCAGGATGAGCTCCGCGCCCGGATAGAGGAAAAACACTTCGGGGAGCTTCTGGTCGGTGCGGCGGAGATTATGCCCACCGGCGTGGAAACTCCCCGCTACATAATCGCGGCGCCCATTGCCCGTACGACGCCCGGAGATCTGCGCGACACGGTAAACGTGTATTTGGCGGCGCGCGGCGCGCTTCTTGCAGTACGCAACACACCTGAACTCGGGATAAACTCCGTTGCGTTTCCTCTAATGGGTGTTTCCGAAGGCAAGCTCACACCCTACACGGCCGCAAGACAAATCCGTTACGGTATCCGCGCCGTGCTCAGGAGAAAACCCCGCCGAGTGCAGCACTTATCAAAAGCCGCAAGACGCGAAAAGGCGCTCAAGTACAAGGAAGAGGCAGAGAAGAAATAAACCCGGGCAGCCGGGAGATTCAAACCTTACCGGCGGAAGGGCACAGTTCCCTCAGAGGGCACTGATCACACAGCGGCCTTTTTGCCTTGCAGACGGTTCTTCCGTGCCAAATCATTCTGTGCCCGAAGCCTATCCACTCTTTCCGCGGCACCAACTCCATGAGCTCTTTTTCGATCTTCTCCGGATTACTTGAGGAGACCAACCCCAGGCGCTGGCTTACACGCCGCACATGAGTATCCACCACTATGCCGGTCGGAATCCCGTAAGCCGTTCCGAGGACCACATTCGCTGTCTTACGTGCTACACCCGGCAGTTTCAGCATGTCCTCCATGTTGCGGGGCACCTCACCTCCGAATTCTTCTTCCAGTGCGCGGGAGGCTTCTTGGATACTTTTCGCCTTGTTGCGGTAGTAGCCGGTAGGCCGGATCAGCTCCTCAAGCTCTTTCCGGTCGGCACGGGCGAAGTCCCCGGGCCTGCGGTAGCGCTTGAAAAGTTTTTCGGTAACCTGGTTGACACGCTCATCGGTGCACTGGGCGCTCAAGATCGTTGCCACAAGAAGCTGAAAAGCGTTCTCGTGACGCAACGCCGTTGTTGCATTCGGCCACTCTTTCTTGAGGATCTGTATGATCTTTCCGATCCGCTCCCCGGGGGGCTTCGTTGCAGCACCCGTCCGGCTTTTGCTCTTGGAGGCGGCCTCCGCCCCGGCCGCTCCCCGTTTCCGGCCGCAAACACCGGTCTTCTTCTTTGCCGCAGTGCCTTTCTTTGCAGCGCTCGCCTTCTTCCCCATGGCTCCCACACCTCGCTTGCAGCTGACCGTGGCCCCGCAAAACAAGAGGAGCCTCGCCGGTCTTCGGTTATTTGTATCTTCGGGCGCACAACCTGCAAGCGCAAGCCTAAACGGCAAGGAACCTGTGCAATTTCAGCGACTCAAAGTACCTGGAGCGGCCGGGCCTTTATAAGTCCCGCGCGGTCGTACGATTTCACAATTCCGCTGTACGGCGGCAGGACCGCACTCCACTTGCCGCACCTTTCCGCCTCCCTGTATACTGCCCGCCTGCCTCGGGACTCGGGATGAAGCGACCGGGCTCAGCATGGCCGGCGCTTTCCTCTGTGCTTCTTCGCCCGAAAAACCGCCGGAGGAGGCATCATGTCGCTTGTTCGCTACTTATACGTCACCAACTTCATTACGGGCGGCGCCGTTATGGTCGTCGAGCTTCTCGGTACCCGTTTCCTGGCCCCTTACTTCGGCTCAAGTGTGTATACCTGGACGGCGCTCATTACGGTCACGCTTGTTGCGCTGGCTGTTGGATACCGCATGGGAGGAGCGCTTGCCGACAAGTTCCCCCGCGCGGGATTCCTCTACGGCTTGATTCTTGCAGCAGCCCTCTTCCTGCTTGCGGTCCTTGCAATAAGACGCACGATCCTTGCTGCAAGCTTGGGCGGAGGAATCATCGGCGGGACATTGGCTTCGGCAACGGCGCTCTTCGGACTTCCGCTTCTTATCCTCGGAACCGTAGCTCCTTACAGTGTCAAACTCTGCGCCCGTGAGATGGCGCACCTGGGCAACGTGGTGGGAAGGCTGTATGCGATTTCGACAGTGGGAAGCTTCGTCGGAACCGTAAGCGCAGGCTTCCTGCTGCTTCCTAATTTCAGCAATGTTTCCATTCTCGCCTTTTGCGCCGGCCTGCTTGCTCTTCCCCCTATCGGTTACTTCCTTTTCTTAGGCCGGGACCTGGTCCCTGCAGGCACCTCCACGCTCGTACTTCTTATCGCGCTGCTTGCAGGTTTATCCGCTGAAAAACTCCCTCATGGAAAACTCCCTGCCTACGGCTTGGAGTGGAAAGCCGTCTATCAGACAAACAGCTTCTACGGGAGGATCCGCGTTATCGATCTCAGATATCCGGGAAGTGAAAGTTGGTCGCGACGGTATCTTCTCAACGACGGCTTGATCCAGGGCTCCTACTCCCTCAAAGAGCATATGCCTATGGCTCCTTTTCCCTACATGCTGACCGAGCTTGTACTGGATTCGCCTCAGCCCGTGCGCAAGGCGCTCGTTTTGGGTTTGGGAGCGGGATTCGTCCCCAAGCTGCTCCACCGGTATCTTAAAGAGGTCGGAACGCTGCGCAAAATCGTCACGGTGGAGATCAACCCCATGATGTACCACGTGGCGGTCCGGTATTTCGATTTCCCCGACCACGAAAAGTGGCGCAGCGAGTGCCCTGTGGTTTTTGCCGATGCACGCACATTCGTGCGCAACTGCAAGGAGAAATTCGATGCCATTGTGGTAGACACCTTCTTGGGCGATAACGCGCCCACTCACCTTCTTTCCTACGAAATGTTTTCACAGCTGCGCCGCATACTTGAACCGACCGGTCGCATGTCAATAAACATCTTCGGAAGTATGCGGGGGCCCGGATCGCGTTTGATAGCCGCTTTGGTACGCACACTGCGCAGGGGACCCGACGGTAAAGGCGGGCCTTTCCCTTTCGTGCAGATCTTTTCGCAGGCCGCCACAGCGGTCCCCCACAACGTTTACATTCTTGCAGGCCCTGCTGGAACCCGACCTCACGGCAAAGAACTGAAGGCAATCCGGGTGCCTGCCTTCGCAGGTGACGAAGTGCGCGCGTCGTTGCGCGATACCACAGCCGAACTTGCGGGCGTCGACCGAGCTCCGGTACTGACGGACGACTTCAACCCCGCTGAAAGCCTCGATGCCTACGTGCGCCTTCGGATCCGCGAAAACGTGCGGTTGTACTGGGGAACGGCTCTGGCTGAATAAAAGGGGGCGGGAATGCATCTCAACGCGATTGACTGGACTATCGTTGCACTCTACGGGGTTTTCTCCATAACGGTCGGCCTGATATTCACGAAGCGCGCAAGTAAAACACTGCGGCAGTTTTTCACAGCCGGAGGCGCTCTTCCCTGGTACCTCGTCGGGACAAGCATGGTGGCGACGACCTTTTCCACCGACACGCCGAACCTCGTTACCGACATTGTCAGGCATAAAGGTGTCGCCGGTAACTGGCAATGGTGGGCCTACCTGCTTACGGGAATGACGACCGTTTTCTTCTATGCTCGGCTTTGGCGGCGATCCAACGTCCTTACCGACCTTGAGTTTTATGAGCTGCGCTACAGCGGCCCGGCGGCGGCGTTTCTGCGCGGCTTTCGAGGTATCTACCTCGGATTCTTCTTCAATATCCTGGTTATGGCTTCCGTAACCCTTGCCGTCTGTAAGATAGCGAACGTGCTTTTCGGGTGGAGCCGCCTGCCGGTTGTGTTGGCTGCAGGGTCATTGGCACTTGCTCTCTCTGTTTTCTCAGGCATTTGGGGGGTTGTTGTAACCGATATGGTTCAATTCGTCATGGCTATGGTGGGTTCAATAACAGCCGCCGTGTGGGCTGTTTCAGCGCCTGAAGCTCTGAACGGTCTGGGCGACCTTTTCTCCAAAGTCCCCCCAGAAGCTCTCTCCCTTCTTCCCGATCCAAGCACCCAGGCGGGATTCTCCTTGCTTGTCACTGCCATGGCCGTTCCTTTCCTGATCCAGTGGTGGGCCACTTGGTATCCGGGAGCTGAACCAGGCGGCGGATCGTATGTGGCCCAGCGCATGCTGGCCTCAAAGAATGAAAGGCACGCGCTTCTGGCCACTCTTTGGTTCAATGTGGCGCACTACGCAATCAGGCCCTGGCCGTGGATCATTGTGGCCCTGGCCTCCATTGTGGTTTATCCCGATATCCGCCAAGCCGCAGCGGCATTGGGTCTCCAGGAGAGCCTGGTCAACGAGGATATGGGCTATCCTCTGATGTTGCGCTTTCTGCCCCACGGCCTTCTGGGGATAATGGTGGCTTCTCTTCTTGCGGCCTATATTTCGACCATTGATACCCATTTGAACTGGGGTGCTTCTTACCTTGTAAATGACTGTTGGCGGCGTTTTGTGGTGCGCGAGGCATCCCAGAAGCACTACGTCTTTGTGGGTCGGGTCGCCACCGTGATTCTCATGGCAGGGGCGTGCGCCGTTTCTCTATGGCTTGAGAGCGCTTTCGGGGCCTTCAAACTCATTCTCCAGGTTGGTGCGGGAACCGGGCTTGTTTTTCTACTCAGGTGGTATTGGCCCCGGATAAATGCATGGAGCGAGATCTCGGCAATGGTCACCTCAGCGGCGCTCATACCGGTGCCCGCTCTGATAAAGTCGTACGTGACTTCACGGCCCGGCTGGCCTGAGATCGCAGGAACCTACGGCGTTTGGGTAAGCGACGAAGTTCTTATGGCGGGCTGCGCGCTTATTACAACCGCAGTGTGGCTTACGGTGACCTTTCTTACACCTCCTGAGAAAGAAGCGGTGCTTGAACGTTTCTGCAGAATTGCAAAGCCGGCAGGTCCGCTCTGGAGGCCGATCCGCAAACGGCTCGGTCCTGAGGCGGCTTCGCCGGATGATCCCCGGAAAGCTCTCCTGG
This sequence comes from uncultured Planctomycetia bacterium, assembly GCA_964529985.1. Classification (GTDB taxonomy): domain Bacteria; phylum Planctomycetota; class UBA8108; order UBA8890; family UBA8898; genus CAZGYL01. Next base: position 7,904 of record CAZGYL010000032.1, read on the forward strand.
GCGTGCTTGCAGGAATAGCCCTCGTGTACGGAGCGCTTTTTGCTACGGGACTTTTCTTGTACGGCCGCTATCTGCACGCAGCAGCAGCGGCTTTGCCGGGCATAGCCGGAGCGGTTGTGCTCGCCCGGGTGCTGCCGCGTGCCTCTGAGTAAGTACGGCCGTCTTCAAGGGCAGCGGCATTCCGGCAGAGGATCGTCGGTCGGATCCGCACCCCCCGACGGGAAAGGATAGGGAGGCGGTGATCCTCCGCCGAAAAGGTATCCGAGAATGTAAATCCCATCCGAAATGTCTATACTTCCGCTGTCATTGCTGTCGGCTGCATCAAGACACGGCGGTGTTTCACCGTCTGCAAAAAGGTATGAGAGGCAGTAGATCGCATCAGCGAGGTCAACAGCACCGCTGAAGTTGGGGTCTCCTCTCACAAAAGGGCACTCAGGTCGCCTTGTGACAAACGCCCCGCCGCCTGAAAGACGCGGCATAGCGCTTTGAGCCCCCACAACCGTAAACACGTTATCAATCGGCGGAGTGCCGATTCCGTTCCGCAGCTCAAGCGGGATCAAGGCACCGATCGGCGCGCTTAGGGATACGTCATACTTCAGAAAAACGAGGATCTTCTCCGTAGGTGCGGGCGGGAGCGTTTTTCCGTCGAACGGCGGATTAATATCAAAAACCACACCGTAAACAAGCTGCTTTTTTCCGTCCTGACCGTCTGTTATGGAAAGCGCCGCAAGTTCGGGCTCAAGCGGCTCGACGGTGGTACCTTCAAGTTCAACCGTGAGATCCGCAAGATAGCGATCCTCAAAAACCAACGCCAACTGGAAACCCTGCAAAGGTTCGGGGTGGATCGCGTACACCGGGTGAAGCACTCCGCCTTGACCGGGCCAAACCGCGATCAGGGGAATACGCAGTTCGTTGCTGGCCTCCCTGACCACTATGAGGTTCTCACGGCGCAGCGTCCGTGTGCCTCCCGGCCCCTGCACCGTCAGGGTCACGGTGTATGCCCCCACTTCGCTGTAAGTGTGAACCGGATCGCGATCAGTGCTTGTCGCACCGTCGCCGAAGTCCCAGCGCCGGAACCTAACCGGCCCGCCGCCCGTCAGATCCCTGAATTGGACGGTCAGAGGAATTTCCCCTTCAGTGGGAGTCGCTTCAAAGCTCGGTTCGGGTGGGGGCACTGTGCTCTGGTAATAGAGCTTCCCTCTTCGCACGGCAAGCAAATGCAAGTATCCGCTTCTGTCCACTGCAAAGCGGAAGGCTTCTACACTTTGATCTCCTCCGACCAAGACCTCAGGCGGGCTCCAGGTCCCTTCCGTGCGTACCGCAAGCAGAAGCTCACCCTCACGAAAGCAGGCAAGAAGGAGAGTTCCGTCAGGCGCCGGCACCAACTGGGGCTGCGCGCAGCCGGGGATCACAAGCTCCGGCTCTGTGAAACTCTTCTCTCCGAGGGCCTCTGTGTGCCAGACGCCTTCCGGAGTTGTGAATGCCACGTGCGCGATCTCGCGGCCTCCTGTTGCGCACACCGAATATCGGGAATCTGCAGGCAGCGCGTTGAAGACCTCAACAGGCGGCTCCTCCTCAAGCTGATAAAACAAGCTGTCACCCGACCTGTAAAGCAGGTGGAGCCTCCGGTATCGAGGCGAAACCCAAGCCACCGGATCCCTTGCACCTTGAGCCACTACAGCCGGTGGCCCCCACTGCGTGCTGCGTACAATCCGGGTTCCTCCTTCATCTTCCTCCTGCCAAAGCGCGCTTACCTGCGCCAGCGGATCAAACCAAACAAAGGGCTGCGTCTCAGCTACACCCTCCCGGGCTGACACAGGCACCGGATTCTGAAAAGGTCCGCCCTGGTTGCTGACGCGGAAAAGATCGCTCTCCCCCTCAAAATCGGCCTCGAAAACTATTTGCACAACAGCAAGTTCGCCTACAGCAAGTGATGGTGAAGAGCAGTTACAATCCGGCAGGCTGATCCTTCTGACAGAGGAAAACCCGTCAAGCGAGACGTCGTAATAGATACCCCGGGGCCCTTGGGCCTCAACAGCGGAAAAAGCCACAAAGGCATTGCTTCCGGCGTCAACTGCAAGCTGCAGGTCCCCAACTCCCTCAACCTCAGGAGCAACCGGGAGCGGTACCGAAAGTTCACCGCCTCTGAGGGACTCTCCCGGCATGCAAAACAAACAGAACAGCAAGACCGGAGAAATCCCCTTTGCTTCCCAACAGAAGCGCGCTCTTTTCAATCTCGCCATTTCAGACAGCCCCGCCGTAACTCCTGAAATCGTTCGCCTGGAACCCAGACGACCCCACCTCAGCGCGCAGGATCCTACTCTTGCGCTCCGCTATAGAACCGACACCTCCTGAAGCAATTGTACGGGGAGCAGCGCTCTGACTGCAACGCCCCCCAAGACATGAAGCCTTTTGAAGAACCGCAGCCTATTGGGGGACAGACCTCGAGAGGACCCAACAATTTGTAGACATCAGGCCGGTATGTGCTTGCCTCATGCTTTGAACGGGAAACCTCGGAACCAAAAGAAACCCGGGGGCAAAAAGATTGTTGGAGAAAAACAACAACATTTCGGTTGATAAGTCCGGCGCCCCGGCGGTACAATGCCGCCGTACCGCCTCTCCGGGCTGTCTGCTGCGGGTTTAAGCTTCGCAGAAGTAGAAACCGGCGGCAGGGGTCCCAGGCGGTACCGAGGTGAAGGAAGAGAAAAATGAACGAACAGGTCGAGTCCTACAGGGACGATTTGTCCCCGGATCGCACTTTGTATTTCTTGCGTCCGCTTCTTCAGGCGCTTCCCCTGCTTGTGCTGGGCGCAGCCGGAGCGGCCCTTTTCTACGTTTTGGGAGTGGTTCTCCCTCCCGCACTGGATACTGCTCTTTACAATCAACCCGATCTCCCGCCCGTAGCCCGGTTGCTTCCTCTTGCTGCGAAGCGCCCTGTGGAAGTATCCCTGCTTTGGGTTTTCGGAGGCGGTGTTGCGTTTATCCTGAACCCTCGGCGTGATCCCCTGCAGCTAGCGGCCTGGTACCTTGCCAGCGCGCTGCTTCTTGTTCTCTGGGGATCTGTGTTGTTCTACATGCCTCGGACCTGCCTTCCGGAGGTGACGTTTTGATGGCGCCCCCGAAGCAAACGGCGAACATCGAGCTCAAAGCACGGCGCAGATCACTCCGGGCCGACAGGCAGGTATGCAAAGCCCTGGGCGCGCGGCCTAAGGGCGTCATCAAGCAACGCGACACGTACTTTGTGGTCAAACGGGGGAGATTCAAGCTGCGCGAGCAGAAACCCGGACGCTCCGAGCTTATCGCTTATCTCAGGCCGGATGAGAGCGGTCCCCGGCTTTGCAACTACTTTGTAATTCCCGTGCGCGATCCCGTACCGGTGAAAGCTCTGTTGGGGTCCTGTTTGGGGGTTTTGGCCGAAGTACGGAAGAACCGCGAGCTGTACCTTTGGCGAGGGGTGAGGATTCACCTCGATCGGGTAAAAGGCCTCGGCTTGTTCTTGGAATTCGAGGCTGTTCTCACACGCGGCAGGGATGCCCGGTGGGGACACAGAATGGTTGCAAAGCTCAAAGAGGTTTTCGGCATCAGCAGCGGGGATTTGATACCCACCTCTTATCTGGAGTTGACTCTTTCGGAAAGGAACTTCTCTGCAAAGGATTCTCGTAAGGGAGGCGGTCCAAGCTGATAAGAAAGGATTGCGGTGAAATGCGTGTCGCAGAGCGTATTCTTCGAAGCGAGCTGCTCCCTGAAGGAAGTGAATCTTCCGCCTCAGCCTCACCGCCTCTAGCTGGTTGTGCAGCCGACCCGGTCTGCGAGGTCAATCTTGCTGCAGTTGAGCACAACCTCAATGTACTTCGATCGCGCCTCCAGAGTCGTACCGGCGTGATCGCGGTGGTCAAAGCCGATGCCTACGGTCACGGCGCCGTGCAGGTGGCCGGGCGGTTGGCTCATAACGGCGTGCAAAACTTCGCGGTAGCAACCGTCTCGGAGGGCGCGGAACTCAGGGAAGGAGGCATAAGCGGTTCGATAATCGTACTTGTGCCCGCGCTTCCTTCGGACATGGAGGTTGCTCTGCGTTACAGGCTCACTGCGTCTTTAGGATCTTTGAAGGAGGCGAAACTGCTCAGCGCTCTCGCCGCCCATATGGGCCTTAAGGCCCGAGCTCACCTGATGATCGATACAGGGCTTCGGCGCGGAGGGTTCCTGCCTTCGGAGCTGCCCGAGGCTCTGGCTGTGATCCGCACTCTTCCTTCTTTGGAGATAACGGGCGCATGGGGACATTTCGCAACCGTTACACCGCTCAGAGAAGCGCGCTCTGTTGTTGCGTGCTTCAGGCAGGCGGCTTCTGTTGTGCTTCGCTTCTTCCCCAACGCAACTCTTCACCTTGCAAGCTCGCTTGCAGCCTGGCTGCTTCCTGAAAGCCATTTTGACTTTATCCGCCCCGGGCTCGGCCTTTACGGCTATTTGCCCGGCAGAACCGAAACCCCTGCTTTTCGGCCCGCCCTAAGGCTCAAAGCCCCGGTGATTGCGGTTAAACGCTACCCGGCCGGGACTGCAGTCTCTTACGAGGGTACGTACCGGCTGAAGTGTGAGAGCACGATCGTGACTCTCAGGTGCGGTTACGCCGACGGCTATCCCTTCCAGCTCAGCAATACGGGCTTTGTGGTTATACGTGGAAAGCGCTGCCCGGTGGCCGGCCGCGTCACCATGGACCAGCTTCTTGTTGATGTCGGTGACGCCCCCATTGAGGTCGGAGAGACGGCAACCGTGCTGGGTCCTCCCGGACTCCTTTTCTCAGAAGCGGCCTCACGCGCAGGTACGATCCCTTACACCATCCTCACAGCAGCAGGAAGGCGCGTTCGCCGGGTTTTTGTTGAAGACTTCGCTCTTCGCGGCCCTGCGGAGCCTATTGCCGCCGATTGTTCGGCCGGCCGCGTGCAAGAAAGATAAGCAAGAGAAAACACACTACAAGACCGCCGGCCAAAGCGAGGGCCGTCTCCGTGTCCAGCTCTCTGCGCCGATCCTTCCCCCGGGCTTCCTTCCGGCCCTTCGTCTTCATGCGCGAAAGCAGCTTCTTCTTCCGCTTCGCTTCTTCTTCGGCAAGCACCTTCCATTGATCCCGGGTGAGCTCAAATAGTTTTTCTCTCGCTTTCTTAACGCAGATCGTGTGAATCTCTTCGAAAACCGGGAAAATGACCCCGCCGGCCCAAAAGGCGAACCTTTCAGCCGCCCTGCGCGCGCCGGCGTTACTCCGGCCACCTGCGAAAGGAGAATCCAAGGGGCACCTGTAGGTCAAGATCGCCGTTCCTTCACTGTACCGCACGCTCACGCCCGTAAGGCGGGAACCGGCCTTTTCCCTGAGAAGCCCCCGTATTTCGCGGCACAAGTTCTCTATGCGCCTGTACCTTTCAAAGCCCTTGATCTCCTCCTGCAGGTGAGCTGTGAGCTCTCCCGCCGTCTTCTTAAGCGGTCTTGCAATCTGTAAGATGCGATCAAGTTCGCGCTGCAGCATCTGAGCACGCAGCTTGAGCGTCTCAAGTTGTGACCTTTCGGGGCTTGAGGGGTCCGTTCTCTGGAGCTGCAGCCAAAATGATTCCTTGCGCTTGAGAAGATTCTTGATCGCGCCCGCAACCCTCCTTGCTTCCTGCGCACCACGGCCGTAGAGCGCTGTTATTTTTCCTGTAACCCCGCGGCGCTTGCTGCGCAGGTAAAGTCGAAAAGGACGAGCATTTTCATCCCGCAGCCACTTGCGATAAACTTTCCTTGCGCTCTCCCAGGCACTGAGAGCTTCCTTAGTGGTTTTCCGGGCCTCGCTTGTCCGCGATTCAAAAACAGAAGCCGCCCGCTGGAAAGCAAGAGCTGAAGCGCGTTGGGCGGAATCCTTGGTGAGGAGATCTTCCAAGCCGCCCTCTTCGGTTTTCTCCTTTGCTTTTGATTCGCCCGGCTTGACCTTTTCTTCCTGATCGGCCGCGCCGCACAGCGGGCAGGGTATCTTCCCGCGGCCGCGGCAACGCGGGCAGGTCACTCTAACCGTCTTCTTCCCCTTGCAGCGGGGACACCGTTTCTTACCTGCACCGCGGCATGAGTAGCATTGAACCCTTCCCGAACCACGGCATGTCGGGCACGGCCGCGTGAAAACCTCGCCTGTAAGTGTATGGCGCCGCTCTCTGCCCTTGCCCTTGCAAGTCGGGCAGGTAACAGCACCCGAACCCGAGCAAACGCCGCACGTAACTTCTCCGGTCCCCCTGCAACGCGGACAGGGAGCATCGATTTTCCTCTTTCCCTTGCACACCGGGCATTTGACCATGGAAGTGCCGCCACAGGCCTCGCAGACCGGAGCCGGCTCGTCGCTCTGAGTCTTTTCCCCCGCAGGTCCCGCAGCACTGCGGGGAATCGGCGGGGGGCCGATGATCGTTTCGATTTCCTCAAGAGTAAGAGGCGCAAGCTCCTCCACAGCTTGCTTTGTAAAGCTCTCTTCCACCCACCTTCCCTTGTAATCCAAATACTTGATCGAAATTCTTTCTTCCTCGGCACGCACAATCCCCAGAACCGGGGATGTTTTTTTCGAAACAAGCAGCCACTTGCAGGAGGCCAATTTCTCTGCGGCCTTAAGCCAATTCTTGAGATGGGAACTTTCGGCTCTAAAAAGCTTTTCAATCTCTTTGCGTTTCAGAGTGCGGGTCTTATCGGATCCCAGAGGGAGGATCTCGATCTCATTTGGACCTTCCCTTATCAAACGCACGGGAAGAGGCTTGGCTCCTGGTGCTTTCAGAACGACTATGCAAAGAGAATCGGACTGCAAAGCAGCGGAAGCAGGCTTGACTTCTTTCCCCGGCGCTCCGCTTAGCAGAGCGGCGACCAGAACGAGAGTCATAGAGCTCCTTTCGCTTGCTTCGCTTCTCCCTGCCGGCTCTGCCGGCCGCCGCAGTGGCTGTACTTCCACCTATACATTCAAGCGTAGGAGCCCCCCCTACCACTGTCAAGCAGTAAGTCGGGGAGCCCGATCTCAACTCTTACAGGGCTCTTACCGAAACCCTTTCGACGAGCCGGCTTGTCAAGCCCGGGGCCAAATCTCCGGGCAACGCCGTACAGGCGCTTGCTGAGGCAGCCGCCACGGCAAAGCGAAGTGCCTGGAGCATGTCCACACCCTGCATAAGCCGAAAAACCAGCGCTCCCAGTAACGCATCCCCGCACCCCGTTGTATTGACCGGTTCAACTTGCGGAGCGTGGAAAAACCATGCTCCTTCGTCCAAGACCGCAAGCACTCCCTCAGGTCCGCAAGTAACAACTACGTTGCGGGCACCGAGCTTCTTGACCTGGCGCGCCTGGGTGAGAAGTTCACTTTTGCTTTCGGCCGTTTTCCCAAAGAGGTCGCCGAGTTCTTCGCGATTCGGCTTAATCGCAAAAGGCCCGGCGGCAAGCGACAGGCGCAGCGGTTCCCCGCGCGCGTCTACAATCGTCTCGGCCTGGGGGCACGCTTCGAGTATGCGGCGGTAGGTATCAGGGGGACAACCCTGAGGAAGGGAGCCGGATAAGCACAAGAAAGAAGATTTTCGGCCGCAGCTTAGAGCCGCGTCGGTTACCTCTTTTAAGGCCGAGGCCGTCGCCGGGTGCGCTTCTTCCACAAGTTCGGTTACCGAGCGGTCAGCGCAATCAACCACACTGACCGCCGTTCTTACTTCGTACGGCTCGGACTGGGCCTTCACTTCTATGCCTTCAGATCGAAGGCTCTCAACACACCAGCTGTCCAGGAAACCGACAACAACCGGCCTGCCCCCTAAGCGGCGGAAAGCTCTTGCAGCGTTGACCCCCTTGCCCCCCACACAACGTTCCACCCTCCTTGTCCTGTTTACAACTCCGGGTCTGAGCCGAGGAAGGAGCCAAACCTCTTGCCGGGTTGTACTCAAGGAGAAGAAAACAGGTTCGTTTTGTTTTTCCGAAGGCACGTCCGGCTTCAACCTCGCTGGGCTTCGCCCGCCTACAAGATCTTTTTGAGAAGCTCGGGCAGTTCTTCTTTTGTCAGAGGTCGGGCGTTCCCTCTCAAGCTGTTTGTGCTGGAAAGAGCTGCAATCCTTTCCAGCGCTTCCTCGGTTACACCCAGTGATCTCAAATTCTGGGGAATACCGAGCTTCCGGCAGAGCTCTTTGATCCAGCCTATGAACCGGTCCGCCGCTTTGCGGTCATCGGTCTCCGTACTGCCGCAGAGCCTTGCCAGTTCAGCAAGTTTCGCCTGTGCCGCCTCTCGGTTCACCTCAAGGGCGAAAGGAAGTAAGACAGCGCAAGCCTTCCCGTGAGGCACCCCGAAGAGAATTCCCAAAGCAGGCGCAACAGCGTGCGCCACCCCCAAGCCGGCGTTCGCAAGGCAGATTCCACTTACCAAAGCCGCGTAGGCCATGCCTGCCCGCGCCTCACGTTCCTGGGGGTTTTCTAT
>CAZGYL010000033.1:0-16198 GCA_964529985.1 uncultured Planctomycetia bacterium
GTCCCAGGTCTCCATTGCATACATTTTCTTCGGAAAGCCGGCTGAGCTCGATCCCCGTTGTTTCAAGCCTACAATTCCCGCGTAATGCAGGGGCCCGAGCAGCCTGGCCCTGCCCGATCCTTCCTCCGGCACCAAAACTTCTGCGAAACCCGGCAGGTAATTATCAGGCCCTATACCTCTTCCGAAGGTGTTGAGCACAAAAACAGGGAGATTCGAGCTGAAGCCGGCGGCGCTCGCATCAAGAACGGAGTAGCTCCTTGTGACCGTGGCACTGGGAACGGCGTTCGGGGAGAAAACCTTAGCCCGGATCATGACGCTGCCGTCCACCCTGATAGGGTCTGTATAAAGCGTTGAATCGGGGCCCGGCTCGGACCAGCCCAAGTTGTACCTGATCTCAGCTTGAGGATCCGGTGAGCTTATTTCCACCGTAATAGGATCGCGGTACAGGCCGCTTTCTTGCGAAAAAACAGGAGGCGGTGAAATCGAAGGGTATCCCTCCGAGTTGGCCCAACCCGGTGTGGGACTGCTCATAAAAAGCGGGCGGCTGAAATCGATAGGGCCTGAAAGAACCGCTTCCAGGCGCAAAACAATGAGGAAGTCCGAACTCTGGATCCTTTCGTTCAGGCCGTGGACTGCAAGCACATTTTTCCCGGCCCTCAATGAAACGTCGCGTGCCGGAATATCAAAGTGCTCAAACTGCACCGCCTGAGAGTCGTCATGTAAAGCCGTGGCCGTTGAGCTCCATGTCAAATTCTGGGGGGCGTTGCGTGAGGCGACCAGCGTGCCGTTTATGAAAGCCGCAAATCCATCGTCGTACATGACCGACAGCTTAAGCGTGCTTACAGCGTCAGGGTCCTCAACATTGAACGGAATCCTTATATAAGCCGTCGTCTGCTTCTGATACATTTCAGATTCAAGGTCGGTGGTGAAATAGCTGTCGTAGCCGCTTGAGCGCTCGTAGCCCACCGCCGCCTTCCCAGCACGCCAGGAGCTGTCATCAAAGTCAGGCAGGCGCCACGCTGTTCCGGCTGATCCGTCCTCGGGGACGATAACGCGGGCGTTGCTCGATTCGGTCACAAGTACAAGCCGCTCTGAGTCCTGAGGGTAGCCGTAGGAGACGTCCGGCGCTTGGGCAGGATAGGGGTCGAAAGCCTGAGCCACGGTCCGGCCGTCCGGCTCAACAAGCGCAAGGTATTCTCCGGTGCTCAGAAGCTCGAAATTGGTGTGGAGCTCCGAGGCGGGATCTCTTCTGTTCTTCCCGGAAGCGAAAACAAGCAGGTACTGCCCGGGGCCGAGCGTAACCGCCGGGAAACTCCACTTTGTAAGAAATAAGGGATCGTCGGTAAGATACCACCCCTGGAGCGACACAGGCGAGGATCCGGGATTGTAAAGCTCTATGTAATCGGAAAAATCCCTGTCCTCGTCCTGCACCGTACCGTCGTTTGCGGCCATGAATTCGCTTATCACAGGACCTTGAGCGGCAAAGACGGCCGTCCAACCCAAAACCAGCAGAACGGAAACAGCAAGCTGTCGCATTGATCGTCTACTAGCCGATACCTTAGCTTGAAAACCCGGCGGAGGTCTTGGAACGCATAGTCAATAGTAGCACGAAAGGTGGGAACACCACAGCCTCTGTGTGCAGGCGGAACCAAGAGAAAGGGGAGCCGAGCCCTTATAGAGCCCGGCTCCCCCCTCCAGGATGCCGTCACTCAGGCGGCGCTACTTAGCGCACGGCTGCGCGCACGGCAGGGTCACATCCTCAACAGGGTAGAGGAAGCAACCGTCCTGCTGCGCGGCAATGGCCGTTCCGTCCGGTGCGATCATGTTTTCGCCGCCGAAGAGGAACGACAACATGCTTATCGCATCTGCGATATCCACACCGTTGTCGTCGTTGGCATCCATGTTCGCCTGGCAGCACGGCTCCTTGCACGGATCGTCGGGCGCTCCGAAGAGGTAACCCAACGTGCAGATCGCATCAGCGATATCAACGGCGCCATCGCAGTTGGCATCGCCTGTATACACGTTGGTACCGACAGGACCGATGAACTTAACCGCGATCCCTGAAAGCTTCGGATTGCCGTCCGGTGAGGCAGGTTCACCGCCCGCCACATCAGGATCGAGAATCGCGATATTGAGCACGCCGTCCGATACTTCTACTACGGCCCGCACAGCCACAGCAGCCGCGTTCCCGCATTCCTGGTCGGCGGGAATACCGTCGCCGTCCGGATCGTCGCCGACCGTAACGCCGTTGTTGGCGCAGGTGGCGAAATTACACGGATCAGAGGAATACAGCTGCTCGGCCGCATCAACCGGATCGAATATCTTGTCGTACGGGTTTCCGGTTCCGTCATCTGCAAGCGGATTCGGCACGCCGGGTGCCACTTCAGGACAGTGCTGGAAACCGCCCTGCCTCTGGCCTTCCAGGTAGATGGAGAAGAACCGCCGCGCCGAACCGGAAGTTCCGCTGTAGGAGTTTGCGAACCACAGCGTCACTTCGTAACGCGCAGCGATGTCGGCGACCGGTATGGCATATTCCATGTCCGACCACCGCTCGAAGTGGAAAATCGTGTCGTTGTCGTCCAACCCCGGCGCTGTCCCGCGTGCATCCCATAAGCCCATGTTGGTTTGCGCGACGTGCAGATTGCCTCCGGGCGCATCACCCTGGGAGGAAACCGTAAAGAACTCCTCCTGCTGGGTCGGTACGTTGTCGCCTCTGTCGGCCAGCCACACAACAGGCTCTCCAAAGTCGGGATCACCTGTTGCGGCAGGAGCCGGCACCTGTACCGCAGAGCAGTACAACATTGGGCCACCGGCGTTGATATAAAGCTCACCGCGGCCGTTCTGCCACCTCTCACGTGCAGCCTGAAGGGCCGCTTCTCTCGCGTCGGCCAAGCTGGTGTCGGGAACGCCCGGAGCGGCTTTTATGACAATGTTGTCAAAATCAACGTTTGCAGTAGCCCCGCCCGTTCCGCCGCAGAAACCAACAACGGCCTCTGTGCTGCGCACAGGGGTTACGTCGGCTTCAGCCACAAGCGTTTCAGGAAACTCCGTTCCATCGGCGTTTGTCCCCGTCAGGTAGACCTGCACGTGTCCTGCGTTGTAGATCACCCGCACGTGGACCTTACCCGGGATCGTGCGATCAGCAGGATCGGCGAACTCAGGCCAACCGGTGCCGCCGAAAGCAACGGGCTTCAGGTTGGGATCAAACTGTACGTTCGTGATCGTTGAATCGGTGGACATGTTATTGATGCCCACGTGGATAAAAGCGACGCTTCCGTTGTTCATACCGGAAGGCTCGTTGTTACCGCCGCCCTGCCACAAGTCGAATTCTACGACCGCACCGTTAGCGCCGCCGGGGATACCCAATGAACCGCCGGTTCCACCGAGCACGTTGGTATCAGGTCCTTCGCGAATGAAGAAACACGCGCCGTCGGCCGGTGTGCCGGTCCAGGACATGTGAATGTCGAACTCAGCTTCCAGGGCCGAGTTCACAACATCCACAGTTTGTGTAAAGACCGCAGAAGCTGCGGTGTCGCCTGTATCGTCCCAGGTAAGGCGGAGCACTTTTCCGCTCTCAGCACCCGATCCCGCAACCACCTGAGGAGATTTGTTCGAGGTGTTGCACACCATGTCGGCCGGGCAAGCACCTTCGTCGTCATCCTCAAAATCACGGCTGATAAGGACCGTCTCAGGTATGTCGGCAGGATCAGGGCCGATGCACTCCAGATCACCGCTTGCAGGCTCACCGGTCGGATCGCCTGTCCTCTGGAACCTAAGGGCGTTCAAGACAGCGTTCTCAGGGGGCATACCGCCGCCCAGATCATCGACAAGGATGTCCAGCAGCCCCGTCCCGTCACCCGAATCCGGGACATCCACTGAGAAGGTCTTCATAACACCGGTATCCAAGACCGCGGTGCAAGGCACACGCGGATCGCCGCTTCCGTTTTCGCTTCCTGCAGCCGAAGCAGGGCTCCAATTGCAAAGCACTCGCTCCGATCCGATCCACACATCAAAATACTTCAAGCTCTGCCGATCGCCGGTGATCGTGGGGCTGTAATCCTCAGCGAAAAACAGATCTACCGTGTACCGGCCCGGTACCACAACAGCCTGATACCTTACTCCCACAGGCGACCAGGCCGTGGTGCCGAAAAGCTGAGCCGTCTGAGGTCCTGCATCGGGGAGCTTGGAGACATCTATCGTGCGGGGGTTGGAGCTTGTGTTGTCTCCTCCCATGCGCACCCTCCCGAATGAGGCGGTCCGGACCGTAAGCCCGGTTTCTATATCGCCTTCTCGCAGGACCTCATCTCCGATGAACCGATCCGCTATGAACAGCGAACCTATTTCTCCTGTTGCATCGACTTCAGGCCCCGCGCAGTTCAAAGCTCCGGCTTCCCTCGGCTCTTCAGGACCGATCGACACCTTCGAAGGCCCTTCCCTCACTACAAGGTTATCGATCCAGAGCACGGAGTTTGCTCCTCCCGTGGACGCTCCGAAACCGATGTTACTGAGCCGGTCGGGGAAAGGCTGCGTGACCGTATCAATGACCACCTGCTCAGGAAAAGTAGTATCAGGCTCGCAGCCTACAGGTCCGCTCATTGTGACCCGCATCAGGCGGTTGTCGAAAATAATCTTCACATGAACAAGGTCAGCCGAATCGAAACTCTGCTTGTAGCGATCAGCCGAACCTACGTAATCCGGTGAAACGGCCTGCGCAATCGGCGTAACGCTGCCCGGATTCGGCGAATTCTGGTTTACCTCGACGTGCGCGGTTGAAGAGCCGCCGTATTTCCCATCACAAGGCGTTTCCATATCCGCGCCGCCGTTGTCCCAGATATCAAACGAAACAGCCACGTATTCGTAGGTCTCGCCGGTGGTAGCATTTCTCAAGTTGCCGCAAGCATTGGCTCCGCCTCCATCGGCGATGGCTCCCATGTCGTTGTCGAACTGGAAGATAACCGAACCACCGTCGGCAGGCGTATCGCTCGTGCCGCGCCCGAGGTAAAGATCAAATTCGATCTCAACGCGCTTTGTTGCAAGATCGAACTGATTCTCGAACCACGCGAAAGCGAGCTGGTCGCCTTCACCGGTTGTCAGGCGCAGAACGCTGTTCGAGCCGCTCCCGTCATCAACAACACCGGGATCGCCCCCGCCTCCTACCTTGACCAGGTGTACTCCCCCAGGAAACCCTCCTTCGAAGTCTTCCTGGATGACCACGGTGATATCATCCGCTGCGTATGCAACGGTTGCGACCGCGATCAAAAGTGTAACAAAAGTCAACAAGTTCTTGCAAATTTTTCTCATACGACCTCCTGGCACGATCCAAAATGAACCTACACTAAAACGCCCGAACATGCCGAACGCCGTTCTCTAAACAGAGGCATGTACACACACCAGCCGACAGATCCAGGATACCACACGTGATACCTCTACTGCAACAGCCCCCTTGGTCCTATGCTTGCATCTCGTTCGGCACAGCCCGTAGAATAGATCCAGTTTCACAACCGGGTCCGGTGACCCTTCTCAGGGCAACTGGGAATCCAAAGGAGGTCGGTATGGGCTTTGCTGGTTTTCGCGCTAGGTTTTTGGTTGCATTCTGTTCACTTTTCCTCGCCTGCGGGCTTGGCTTATCGGGTGAAACGATTGTCATTGATGAAGATTTTGAAGATCTTGCGATCGACGGGAATCTGCTCAACAACGCCCAAATCGTCGATTATGGAGACGGCCGCAGCACGATCCTTTCGCTGACCCAAGGCCAAAACGACCAGTCCGGGTTCGCATGGTTTCAGACCCCGTTTAACCTGCGTGACAACCGGGTCGAGATCGAGTTCGACCTGTGGATCCGCCCCGGCTCGAGCGCGACCCCGGCGGACGGCCTGTCGGTGATTTTCCAGTTCGGTGACGATATCAACGCCACAGGAGGCGGTGGCGGCGGGTTGGGAACCAGCAATTTCCCCTATGAATACGTATCAGTAGCGTTTGATATTTGGGACAACGGCGGGGCCGACCCGGAAACGCAATGTGATGATGCTGCTACGCCTCACACCTGCCACGTTGAAGTCAACCAGAATTCGCCTGATCCTGAAACGGCCGGATCTCTTCAGACAAATATTGATTTCGGCGTCCAGGTTCCGGATTTCACGGCCGTCGGCGCCACACTTACCCCCATTGAAGTCAAGGTCGTCTTCGACAACGGGAGGATCCAAGTCACGTTCAGGACCGACGGCGACCCGAATTTCGCCGATCCTGTCCTTGTCCTGGATACAGTGCTTGCGGACTTCCCTGCGGATGCCAATGCAATTATCGGCTTTGCCGCTTCCACAGGCGGGGCAAACGCACACCACGAGATCGACAATCTACGCGTGGTCACAAGCGAAGCTACACCTCAAGTGAACGTCACGGTTGAACTCGGTAACGGTGAGCGCGGGGCGATAAACTGCGGAAGTAGCGAAGAGCTAACAGGCACCGTGAACGGAGAGACTTACACTTTCGTACCTGACGTGGCTTACGGAGGCTTCTTGGGGACCGACACCACCGTGATCCCCAATCAAAATCAATTCGCCGGTTACGGCTACACCTCCGGCCAGAATCCTGCAGGCCCCGTTCCCGACACCATCGAGAACGTCGGGGACCCGGACTTAATGGGCGTTTACCACACAGAGCGCTGGGACAACGGCGCTGTGGCATACAAATTCAACGTCAAGAACGGCAGGTTCGAGGTGAACCTCCACTTCGCAGAGATATGCCCGGCCTGCGGAGTAAGCCCCGACGGCGAGGCGACACGCCGAGTACATGTGACGGTCGAAGGCGAGCGTGTTTTGAGCTTTTGGTCCAGTGCACTTGCCGCAGGCAACGAAGCAGGAGAGGGGCCTAAAGCCCTCACAGCAGTCATACGCACTTATCAGGTCGATGTCACCGACGGCGTGTTGGACGTCGTTATCAGCGACCTGGGACTCTTGGGAACTCCTCCTGAGAACGCCCAAATCAACGGTATCAGCTACCGGAGGATCGGCGATGCCACAGGGGAACCCGTTTCCGGCCAAATCGAGGATTTCGGCCCGCCGCTTCTGCCCAAGATTCAGGAGGTACCCCTCGTGGACACTGATTTTGAGGATGACGACGTCGGTGCCTGCCCGGCGGATTGGCAGTGCAACGACAACGGAGTTTTCACGCCTCAGGTGGTCGATACCAACGACCTGTACGGGCTATCGATCAACCAGCGGTTCCGCCTGAGTGACGCAAGCGGCGGCGTTGCAACAGCCTCGTTCTACACCACACCCGCTGACCTGACGTTCCAAGGCTTTGAGGCGGAGTTCACAGTCTATCTGACCCAACCGTCCCAAGTATGCGTTGCAGACGGGCTTACGTTCTTTTTCCTGCCTGGTGACGAGACGGTGTTGGGAAGCATCGGAGGGACCGGCGGTTCGCTCGGTTATCACGGTATAGGCACTTCGGGTTTCGCTGTGGAGATCGATACGTATCAGGGCACCGGTGATCCGGGCGGAATTCCGCAAAGCGGCAACGCGCATGTGGGACTTGTGGTTAACGGCGACGTGACGCAGCATGTGCAGACAAACGTCGCCTTGAATCCTTATACGGTTGCTCCCGACTGGCCTCTCGCACTTGATGACACAGGGCAGTTCCTGATCGGCACACTGCCCCTGGAGGAAAATGAAGAGGCGGGCCTGCGCGTTCGGGTAGAGCTTAATAACGGGCGGGTCCGGGTTTGGATAAAGACGGTGAACGAAAATCCCGACGATGGATTTGTTTATCCTGAGCAGCTTGTAATCGACACGCTCACCGACTACGGAGTGACGGGACTGGGACCGGGATACTTCGGTTTCTCAGCCGGTACAGGAGGCTGCCAGACTTATCACGAAATCGACGACCTGAAGATAACTCTTTTCCTCAGCAAACCGGTCAGCGTAACCCGTTCCATTCCGGTGGGAACGGCCTACAGCGATTCATCCTCGCGCATTCCGGTTACCATTCATATGGAAATCGCTCCTGAAGGCGGACCGCAAGATGTGATCGTGAAAGAGAATCTGCCGGACGGCTGGTCCGCGGAGGACATCTCAGACGGAGGTACCGTGGCCGATTCGGTCATAACCTGGAACTTGACGAACCTTACCGGCGGCAAAGATCTTACTTACACGCTCATTCCGAGCGACGCTACAAAGCAAGATGTCAGCTACACAGGTACCTTTACGGTCGGAGGGTTCGAACTTCCGATTGAAGGCCGCGCTTTTCTGCTCTGGTCCCCGCCCCCGCTTCCTAAAGGTCCTGCGAACGTCGTCCTTGATGAGAACTTCGACGATCAAAACGGCTGTCCCGCCGGGTGGACCTGTAATACAAACGACGCGGTCTACTCGCCAGGCGTACCGCAAGACGGAACCGAACATGCAGGTAGGCTCCAACTTGCCGCCGATGCAACGCCGAATTTGGCCACAACCGTCATCTGGAATACTCCGATTGATCTGAGCAGCAATTCTTTCCTTGCCGAGTTCGATCTGTACTTCGCAAGCGATCCCGCGGTTGGAAACACGAACCCGGCCGACGGACTTACTTTCATGATCCTCGAAGATTTGGGGGACGACACGCTTACGGCTCTGGGCGCCAGCGGAGGAAGCCTCGCTTATGCGGGCATGACCACGCAAGGCGGCGTAACCCCGCGGTCTTTGGCAGTCGAATTCGACCTGTGGCAGGGTGGCGGAGATCCAAACGGTTACAACACCGCAGGTTACGGCCATGCCGGAGTTTTGCGTGATGCCGACGTGGCCAACCACGTTCAGACGAACCTGGACCTCGATCCGGGCACGACACCGACCGTTGTAGGCGGCGAAGGCTGGCCGTACTTCGTTGATCAACTGGGAGCGGGCTTCCCGCTGCATGTTGAAATCGAATACAACAACGGGCGGGTGAAAGTTTATCTCGACGCGCCTGAAACCTACGCAAGCGACGGCAGCTTGGAGCCGGCGTTCGACAGGCGCCTGATTCTCGACACCGCGGTAACCTTCCCGGACAGCGACGGCGACGGAGTGCCTGACGTACTGAGCTCAGCGTACATAGGGTTCTCAGCCGGAACCGGAGGCGCCGACGCCTTCCATGAGATAGACAACCTTCGAATAACCCTCTATCCGGCCGAAGGCGGCGGGGAGCTTTTCAGCCGCGGTGATGCCAACGACGACGGGGCCAGAAACATTGCTGACGCTGTATTCATCCTGCAGTATCTCTTTGGCGGAGGAGGGGAACCGCCGTGCCCTGATGCAGCGGATGCGAACGACGACGGCGGCCTGAACATTGCGGATGCGGTTGCAATTCTGCAGCACCTTTTCGGTGGAGGCGGAGACCTGCCTGCTCCGTTCCCGGGCTGCGGCACCGATCCCACAGATGACAATCTGGGACCATGCGTGTCCCAGCACTGCAAGTAGAATGACGCCGAACGTTGAGGCGGAGTCCGCCTCGGTCGGGCTCCGCCTCAACGGCCCGGGGGCGTGAATCCCAAACGCAGATATTCCCGGGCTCGCGCTTTACGTATCGAAGGATCGTCGGGGACCAAGCGCACGAGCGCCTCGAGGGAATGGATCCGCTCGAATGCGTCCTCCGGGGCGGTGAAAATGCGAAGGACCGCCCGGTGAACGTCTGCATTCCACCTGTCAGCGCGGCGGGCGACCAGAAGAAGTTGCCGCGCCCTTCGTACCATTCCGAGCTCATAGCGCAACTGAGCACAGGTAAGAAGAGAACGGGCCGCTTCTTTGGGATCTTCAACACCCCTGATACGTTCCCATTCCTGCTGTAAGAGAAGCTTCGAAGAACCGTAGCGGGAAAGCCAGTCCTTCGCCTGCTTAAGTTGTGCGGGCTCCACCTGCAGTCGGGCAAGCTCACTCCAGGCCTCAGGTAGAAGCTCCTGAGTCCCTATAAGGGAGCGCAGCGCCTTGAGCGCTTCCTTATCCTTGCCCGCCGCTTTGTAGGCGCGCGCCTGCGCGAGCCTCAAAACCACAGGCACCTCGGTTATAGTTTGCTCTACGAAAGAAAAGTCTTCTAAACTCCGCTCGGCCTTACCGCTCAAAAGCTCCATCACCCCCCTGAGAAGCCGAACCTCGGGGTCAAGCGCACCTCCGGCCCCGTATGTCTCAACCACTCGTCTCAAGATCTCCTTTTTGCCTGTAAGCAATGCGATTAGTGCTGTAAACCTGCCGAGATCTTTGAGAACCCTTTTCTCAGGCTCACACTGCCGCAGGCTCTCAAAAACCTCTTCCCGCCGCCCCAGAATCCAACCGACGCGCGCCGCCGTAAGGTAAAACTCGGGAGGGAGAGGAAAACCTTCTCTAAGAGCCCGCTGCTTGAACGCCTCAAGCATATCCTTTGCATCGAGAGGCCTGTCTAGAACGGCAAGCACCCAGCTCAGCAAAGCGACCACTTGACCGTTGCGCGGCGCCATACGCTTGGCCCTATGCAGCTCAAGCAGCGATTGGCCGTAAAGCCCACACATTGCGTATGCCCGTCCTCTGTAGTAAGCCGCCGAAGCCGGGTATCCCGCTTGTTCGGCTGTCTGGGCGCGTTCCAGTTCCGCACGCAACTCTGTGGTACGCGCATAACGCTTTCTAAAAGGCTCTGCCTGCTTTTTGAAGCCGGCCCGAGCAAGCGCATCGGCCAAAACGACGTACGCATCCTCAAGCTCCGGCTTAAGGATCAAGACCTCAGCTATCACTCCGACGGCTTGCTTCGGTTTCCCTGCAGCAAGCAAGGCTCGGGCGTACATGATCCGAAGATCATCCGTTCTCTGCGACGCTTTCGCCCAATGCCGCTCGATTGCGGCGACTGCAAGCCGGGGCTTGGCACCTTCCAAGTACGCCTTTGAGAGAGAAAAAGTCAAAGCCGGATCAGAGGGATCCTCGCGCTGCAGGCTCTCAAGCAAAGAGGCGGCTCGAGTGAAATCACGACGCGAGAGAGCAAGAAACGCCAAAATTTTCCTTGCGCTTCGGTGCCCGGGCCTCCGCTTGAGAACCTCACGACAAATCTTCTCAGCTTCTTCTTTCTTCCCGGTGAAGCGGTAGCAATCGGCGAGCTGGCAGGCTACCTGTGCAGGATCGCCGGTGAAACGCTTCACCTCCGCCCAGCCCGCCTCAAGTCCTTTCGCAAGGTATGGAGCCGCCTGGGCGTATCGGTGCAAATCGTAAAGGTAGGACCCGGCAAGCAGGTTGTGAGCCGTATCGGAAGGAGAGTCTTTGAGGTACTCAAGTACGCGATCAAGCGCCTGCCGAATTCCGTACTGCTTTTTGATTGCAAGACACAGGTTGTAATGAACAAGCGATCGTGCCTCGGCAAATTGCGGCTCCAAACCGTTGAGAATCTCCCGGAGCAGCTTCTCGGCATCCGAAGCCGTCTTGCCGTCAAGGAGCTTGAGCGCCCGCTCGAAACGCACCGCAAGCGCTCTGGGCATAACCGGGCCGCTCGGAGCCTTCCCGCCGGCGGAAATTCTTCCGCCCGAGCGCGCTGTGCCGCGGTCGCGAGGCGGTCTAAGCACATAAAGCAACCCTGCAACAGCGCAAACCACTACAATAAACCCCCCCCAACGCAAAAATCGACCTGCGGCCTTGTGGCCGCCGACGCGCCGGTTCTTCCGCCTCGCTTTGCGCTCTTTCTTACTGCGTCGCACTTGTTTCGCCCGAAGGTTCTACAACGCGCACCGTTGTATCCAAGCTCAGCCCCGTAAGCACCTGGACGATCCCGCTGGGCCAGTGAACCGTGATCTTCTCCGGCGGTCCACCTGTTCCCAACCCCACAAGCAAGCGCGGATCACATGCTGAAGCGTAACTCCTTCCGCTGCGAACCTCATATACCTGCTTTTTTCCGCCTCTCTCCACAATAACGCGGGCCCCGAAACCATCGCGGTTGCTTTTCGTTCCTACAAACCTAAGCCGAATATAATGTCCATGCGCAGAGCGGTTTTCGAGCAAGACGCAACGATCATTCTTATTCACAATAACAATGTCGATATCGCCGTCGTTGTCATAGTCACCGAAAGCGGCGCCCCTACCTATGAATCTCCCCCTGAAATGAGGACCCGCCTCAGCGGAAATGTTTTCAAAAGTGCCGTCCCCGCGGTTCCGGAAAAGCAGATCGGGCTGCCGCGGCCCCATACCTCCGCTGGCATTGGGATCATCCATGATATGGCCGCAGGCTGCAAAAATATCCATATCACCGTCCAAATCGAAGTCAAAAAGATCCATACCGAAAGCCAGAGGCACGTAAGTATGAGCGGCAAGTCCGCTTGAAGCGTCCGCATTATGGAAAAAGCCCCCAGGCTCCTGCACGTACAGCGCATTTGTCTCGTAGGCGTAGTTTGTAACATGAATATCAAGAAGGAGATCACCGTTTACATCAGCCACAGCGACCCCCATGCCGGCCTCGGTTTTTCCGTTCCTGTCCAAGGCCACGCCCACCTCCATGGCGATATCTTCAAACGTCCCATCGCCTCGGTTGCGAAATAAAAAATTGGGCGTCTCATCATTAGCCACATAAATATCTTGATCGCCGTCGCCGTCGTAATCCGTAGCGATTACACCCAGGGCTTTGCCTGCCTGAGGCCCTGCGATGGCTATCCCCGCTCTCCGGCTTATGTCCTCAAAGGTCCCATCGCCTCTATTGCGGTAGAGTTTATCGGGTGTGCCGGGGAACTCCCTCGGATGGCAGTAGCCTATTTTGCCGGCCGACCGGCAGGTTTTCGCCGTCTTGGGGTCATAAAGCAGATAGCTGCCGACATACAAATCCAGCCACCCGTCGTTATCTACGTCTACAAAAGTGGCACTTGAATTCCACAGAGGACAGCCTACGCCCGCTTCTTCGGTCACATCGGTGAACGTCCCATCACCATTGTTGCGGTACAGCACATTGGAACCGTAGTTCGTTACATATATGTCGGGATCACCGTCGTTGTCATAATCGCCCACAGCAACTCCCTGCCCGTAGTGCCGATCCCCTACGCCCGCTTCTTCAGTCACATCGGTGAACGTCCCATTACCGTTGTTGCGATAAAGAACGTTATGCGCTCTACCGGGCTTAAAGGCCTCCAGCGGATTCTCATGCCCGCTTACAAGGTAAAGGTCCAAATCCCCATCTCCGTCGTAATCAAGCCAAGCAGCTCCCCCTCCGAAAGTCTCAATCAAATAGTACTTTCCGGTGGATCCCGTTACATGCCGAAAGGTAATACCGGCGCGTTCGGTTACGTCTACAAACAAAACACGCGGCGACTCCGAAGTGCGGACAACCTGCTGTTCGGATTCGCTGCTGTCAACCCGGGCGCTCTTTTCTGCGCTCCCCTTCCCGCTCCCGCACCCACCAAGGACCGCCACCACGCATACCAGAGCGAGAACAGAGAAAAGGCCCCTTCCAAGCACGTTTTCGGTTCCTTGCCGCAACCGCCTGCTCAAAGCGACTACCTCCCCGCCGGCCCACACTGCTTAGGACACCCCTCAAGTATAGCCCGCGGTACAGGAACCCCACAACGTACCTTGCAGGGCGGGCTTCAGCGGACATCGGGGCGGCCGCGCCAATACTCCAGCAGGTCGTTCAAGATTTGCTCGATCCCAAGCTGCGGCTCCCAACCGGTATGAGCCGTGATCTTGGTTCGATCGCCGATAATAACGGGGGGATCTCCGGGCCGGAAAAGCCGGGGATCCCGAACGATGTCAGCTTTCACCCCGGCCATGGAAAGCAACCGGTTCAGGAGATCCCTCAGGAGATACCCATCACCGCTCGATACGTTGTATACTTCACCCGGCTTTCCCCGCTCTACGATCCGCCTGTATGCACGCACAACGTCCCTCACATGGAGAAAATCCCGTTTCACATCTATGTTTCCCACCCGCACAACAGGCGGGGCGAGCCCGCGCTCAATGGCCACGGCCTGGCGGGCGAAGGCGGGGAGCACGAAATGCGGAGGCTGCCCCGGTCCCGTGTGGTTGAAGCTCCTGGTTAGGAAAACAGGCAACTTGTCCGCGTAAGCCTTGCCGATTGCCTCCGCCCGCACTTTGGACTCAGCATAGGGGTTAAGAGGATTAAGCGGATGATCTTCCCGTATCGGCACACTGCGAGGAAAACCATACTCCTGCTGAGACCCTACAAGCAGCACACGCGCCTTAAGGCCTGCCTCGGCGACCGCAGCAAGAAGATTTTCGGTCCCGCCCACGTTTACAGCGAAAACCTCCTCGGCTTTCTCGAAGGAGCCTGCCGGGTGTGCGAGGGCGGCCAGGTGGAACACAGCTTCGGGCCGGGTCTTTTCAATAACTCCGCGTACTTGATCGCGATCGCGTATATCCACCTTGAAAAGCGCCGTCTCTTCGGGCAAAGAGGGTTTTGCGCGGTGATAAGTGCAGGAGACCTCATAGCCGTTTTCCCACAATTCGCGCACCAGATGCGGTCCTACAAAACCTTCGGCACCTGTTACCAAAGCACGCATACTATCGCCGTTCCTTAACCGTCCTTGCCACTTTTTCCATGTCGGCGTCCACCATGCTGCAAACAAGCTCTTTGAAGCTTATCTTGGGCTCCCAACCCAAAAGGCGCTTGGCCTTCGAGTAATCACCTCGCAGTTCGTAAACTTCAGCCGGCCGGAAGAAGCGAGGATCGACTTTCACAAAATCGCGCCAATCCAACCCGACATGTGCAAAAGCTATTTCACAGAACTCGCGTACCGAATGCGTTTCGTTCGTTGCGATGACATAGTCATCCGGCTTATCCTGCTGGAGCATAAGCCACATCGCTTCCACATAATCCTTCGCGTGTCCCCAGTCGCGCTTGGCCTCCAGGTTCCCGAGGCGAAGCTCAGTGGCAAGGGCATGCTTTATGCGTGCGACTGTGTGGGTGATCTTTCTGGTTACGAACTCAAGCCCGCGTCTGGGCGATTCATGGTTGAAGAGTATTCCATTACATGCAAAAAGGTTGTAGCTTTCGCGGTAATTCACCGTAATCCAATAGGCATAAACCTTGGAAACTCCATAAGGGCTTCTGGGGTGAAAAGGAGTCTTCTCGTTCTGCGGGCTCTCCCGGGCAAGCCCGAACATCTCCGAAGTCGAAGCTTGATAAAACCTGGCGGCCGGCTCGACCGAGCGGACAGCCTCAAGGAGCCTTGCGCAACCCAGAGCCGTCACCTCGCCCGTAAGTACGGGTTGAACCCAGCTTGTGGGGACAAAGCTTTGAGCTGCAAGGTTATAAACCTCATGCGGGCGGATTTCTCTTATCAATGTGGCCAGTGAAGATTGGTCGTGCAAATCACCGGAGACGATCTGAATATCATCCTGAATGTGGGAGATGCGTGAGAAGTTGATTGTACTCGTCCGCCGCACCATCCCGTAGACTTCATAACCTTTACTGAGCAGTAGCTCTGCGAGATAGGAACCATCCTGTCCGGTGACACCGGTGATCAAGGCCCGCTTTGCCTCGGCCATAAGAACCTCCCTCTATACAAAACTGCATAGCCGCCCTACCGGGCAGCCGGTAAAAGTGGTCTCATATGATACCCCGCCGGCAGCGGGGTATAAAGAAGCCTGGGCCCGCCGCGCCTGTTGCACGCCCAGATCCGTGTTGATATCGTTATACAATCTCCTGAAGCCGCTTGGATCGAGGAGGCAGAATCGTGACCACTCCGTTTAAGTCCGACACCTATCGGGAGGTGACGCCGGCGGCCATAGCCCTTGGAGTGCTTTTCGGGGTTCTGCTTTCAGCCTGCTTCACCTATGCCGGGTTGCTCATCGGTTTTACGATCGGAGGATCGGCCGTAGCGGCTATTTTGGGCTTCGGAGTGCTCCGCGGGATTCTCGGCCGTGGCACCATTGTTGAAAACAACATAAACCAAACAATTGCTTCAGGGATCAATATCTCAACTGCGGGCATCATCTTCACCGTGCCGGCCTTCTACCTTATGAACGTCCGGTTCAACCCCGTCCTGGTGGGAGGAGCAGCGGTGGCCGGAGCCCTTCTCGGGGTTTTCTTCATAATCCCGATCCGCAAACAAATGATCGATATCGACAGGCTGCGCTTTCCTACCGGAACGGCGGTTGCAGCGGTGCTGCGCGCCCCGGGAGCAGGTGTTGCAAAAGCCAGGTTGCTTGTAGCCGGTATCGCCGTAAGCGCAATTGTTTATTTCTTAAGCCAGTTTCCCATCGTTTTTTGGAACGGAAGTAAACTGTTCGGCATTTCT
>CAZGYL010000034.1:0-16097 GCA_964529985.1 uncultured Planctomycetia bacterium
CTTCCCGCGGTGTTTTCGCAGCGGGGCTTGACGCGGCAAAGCAGGCCCGCATGTACGTTCGGGGGGGAGCTTCGGGGATTTCGGTCCTGACCGAAGCCCGGTATTTTCACGGATCACTCCAAGATTTGGAAAAGGTGAGGCAGGCGGTAGGGGTCCCGGTTCTTCGGAAAGACTTCATCCTGGATCCTCTACAGGTTACTGCAGCGCGGGCGGCAGGCGCTGATGCAGTGCTTCTTATTGTAGGATTCCTGCGCGATGCCGGGCTTTTGGCCCGGCTTAGGGCTCACACCGAGAGCTTGGGCATGGAGGCCCTTGTTGAGGTTCACAATGAAGAGGAATTGAGAGAAGCTCTCGGCTGCGAGGCGAAACTCATAGGAATAAACAACCGGGACCTGGAAACCCTTGCGGTTGACCTTGCGACCGGGGAGCGCTTGCTTAAGCTCGTGCCGCCCGAAGTAACGGTTGTTATTGAAAGCGGGATTCACGGACGTGAAGATCTGAAGCGCCTGCGGCGCGCCGGTGCGCGGGCCTTTCTCCTTGGTGAGCACCTTGTAAGGTCGGCTGATCCTGAGCGGGCTTTGCGCGAACTTACAGACATTCAAGGCCGGACGCCATGAATGAGCCCGAAGCAAGAATCAAAGTCTGCGGGATCACAAACCTCCGGGACGCCCAAGCCGCCTGCGCTTTGGGTGCATGGGCGATCGGCTTTATCTTTTACCCTCCTTCACCGCGGTCGGTTGAACCCGCTCAAGCCGCCCGAATTGCAGATTCCCTGCCTCACAACGTCCGGAAAGTCGGTGTATTCGTCGATAGTTCTTTGAGAGAGATCCTCGAAGTTGCAGAACGGGTGGGGTTGGATATAGTGCAGCTGCACGGGGCCGAAGGTAGGGAGCTTGTGGACGCACTTCTACCTCACTTCGAGGACGTTTGGAAAGCGGTGCGGATCGGGTCCCGACTTCCCGATCTCGAACCCTTCCGCGGGATTACTTTGCTTTTGGACACTTACCGCAAGGACCGACCGGGTGGGACGGGCGAAACCTTTCCGTGGGAGCGGGCGCTTGAGGCCAAGTGCTACGGCCGGGTTGTCCTTGCAGGCGGCCTGCGGCCCGAGAACGTAGCTGCAGCTGTGCTTGCAGTAAGACCCTACGCGGTCGATGTGGCAAGCGGTGTGGAAAGCGCGCCGGGGGAAAAGGACCACCTCAAGCTGGAACGCTTCTTCGAGGAAGCCCACAGGGCGTGGAAGGAAATCCGCGGTGAAAACGGAACTCAATCCGAGTGACCGGCTCTCCCGTCTTTGCAACTGAACGCGCGCCGGCTGCAACAAACCGGCTTGAAGAATCCAGTACGTCAGGAGACCTTTTTTGCTTTGGCGGCAAGTTTCGCCAGGCGCTTTCTGAGGGCCTTTTCGCGCTCTTTGGCAAGGCGCCGCCGCCTTTCGGAGGGTTTTTCATAGTAAGAGCGCTTTTTTATTTCCTTCAGAATGCCCTCTTTCGAGCAAGCCCGCTTGAAACGTTGAATGAGTTTGTCAGGATTCTCTCCCGGGCGGAGCGTTACGCGGATCGCCACGCTGAAACCTCCTTTCCTGCCGTCCTCCTTTCTTCTGCTGTGTTTCAGCTTGAACCCAAGACCTCACAGATCCCTTGAGGGCCCGTTTCCCTTCAAGGGCGAGACGACGGGGGGACACTGCACCTCTCGGTGAAGGCTCTTGCCGATTTTCCCCCCCATCTCTCTCCGGGTAAAACCCGACGTCTTTCTGATTATAGACTTCGGTCTTGTCCCCATGCAACCAGAGGCCCGCCGGGCCCGCCCTCAATGGATCGTAGAGAAGATCTCATATGCCTTATCGGCGTCGCAGGTTTCCATGATCTGCAGCCTCTTCTCCTTATCCCGCAGGATAAGAGTGACCTGGCGCAGGAGCTGGAGGTAACGCCGTTGCCTGTCCACCGGGCCTGCGATCATAACGACCAGGTGTACCGGTTGTCCGTCGATGGCGTCGAAGTCTATGCCTTCTTTGGACAGACCTATCGCCATGACGAACCGGCGTACTGAGAAAATCTTGGCATGAGGCACGGCGAAGCCGAATCCCATCGCCGTGCTCAAATCCCGCTCGCGCTGCAGTATCGCCTGCAGAAGCTCGTTACGGTCCTCGACCTCAGGCAGGCGGGCCAGAACGTCCACCAGCTCGGTCAGGGCGGCGGTCTTCTCTCGGGTAGAGAGCAGGATCACCCGGTCCCGTGAAAGAAGCGGCGACTGCATTGATACCTCCGCTTGGATTATAAGGGGACGAGGAAGCTTTTACTACGACGAATGGTCTTACCGCAAGAACTCCTGCTTCGGCTGCGGGTGCAGGTCGCTCCCGTCGTTGCCCCCGAGGAGCTCAGAGCTTTGATTCCGTTGCCCCGCGCGCACGTTCGGTCTATAGTTCTGCCGTGGCCAAGCAAAAGGAGAGACGCCCAGTGAGCGCAGAAAAGGACGGTGAGCGCGGTGCCGGCCGCCCGGTGGGGCCGCGGCTGGGCGGCGTTTTTCTGCTGGGTGCTGCAAGCGGCCTTTTGTCCGCAGCTTCGTTTCCGCCCCTGAGCGATCTGGCTCCTGCCGGACTTTTCAACTGGCTTATCTTTGTTAGCCTTGCTCCGATCGTTTTCGTCGCCGGGCGCTGCGGGCCCCTTCGGGGCGCTCTGGCGGGATTTACAGGCGGGTTTGTTGGCTGCGGAATCGCTTTCCACTGGGTCCTTCCGCTTGTGCCGAGATTCACAAACCTGAACTGGGCCGTAGGAGTTGCGGCCTTTTCAGTCTACCTGCTCGGTGAAGCGCTTTTTTGGGCTGCCTTGGGGTGGATCTGGGCCCTTGAGGTTCCGGGGATCGCGGGTTGGCTGTGGCGGGTGGGAGCGCCGGTCGTTCTTGAGGCTTTTTGGCCGCGGATCTTCCCTTGGCACTTCGGTGATCCTTGCGTGGAGCTGCCGCTTGTAGCGCAGGTTGCGGACTTGGGCGGGGTGGCCGTTGTAAGCGCTTTGGTGCTTGCAGTGAATCTTGCTTTTGAGCGGGCGGTGCTGGGGGCACGCAAAGGCTTTCGGTCGCAAGCTTTCTTAAGGCCCGCAGCTTTCGGGCTGTTCCTTTTAGGTGCGACTTTTTTCTACGGAGCCTTGCGTTTGCAGGGGCGGCCTCAAGCCGAAGGCACGGTAAGCGTGGCGGTGGTCCACCCGGCCGTTTTCCTTGCGAGAAAGCACCGGGCTTCACTACGGATAGAGGATTTTCTCAAGCTGCGAGATTACGTGATCAAGCTTGCCGCTTCGAGCTTTAGGAACGGCCGGAAACCCGACCTTGTAGTGATTCCTGAGGCATTATTCTCCGTGTTGAAGGGGCATGAGCGGATCGGACTTTACCGGGCTCTGAAGGTGCCTGTGCTTTTCGGTGCAGGCTATGGAGTGCCTGCACAGAAGAGGCAGTACAACAGTGTGGTTCTTTTTGACGGCCGATCGGTACAGCTCTACCACAAACATCACCTGGTTCCCTTCGGTGAAAGCGTTCCGTTTTCCGAGTGGTTTCCGTTTCTTGAGACCTGGATCGGCGTCAGGTCTCAGGGCAGAGGGCCGGGGCCTGTGGTGTTGAAGCTCGGTAAAGCTCGGATTGCGCCGCTTATATGTTACGAGGCCATACTCGGCCGATACGTCCGAAAATTTGTTGCGCTCGGTGCGAACATAATCATCAACGTCACCGAAGACGGGTGGTACGGTTGGACTGGCGAACCACGGCAGCACTTAATGCTTGCGCGCTTCAGGTCGATAGAAACCAGACGTTACCTGGTGCGTACGGTCAACAACGGCATCTCGGCCGTGATCGATCCGTGGGGCAGGATTGTAAAATCGGTGGCGAAACCCAAAGAACCTTCGGCTTTTGTTTGTTACGTGCCGCTTCTTTCCGGTACGACGCTTTATGTGCGATGGGGGGAATGGTTCCTCTGGGCCATGGCCCTGCTTTCTGTAGGAGGGCTTCTTTCGACCCGGATCAGGAATCGGCGGCCCCGGGGGAGGCCGACTATGGCACAATAGTTGCATGGAAAACTGTTGACCGGGTGAAAGGGCAAGGGTATAGTCAGAGCTGGTGTTGTCGGGTTCGGACTCCGGACGTCGGCTTTAGGCCTGTAAGGTGAAGATGTTTGAACTGAAGACGTAAGAGGTGTCGCGAGCATGGACTTGGGACTTCGGGCGGAACTGTCTCCTCAGCAGCGCCAGGAGCTGCAGCTGAGGCTTTCTCCCGTAATGATCCAGTCCATGGAAATCCTCCAGCTCCCTTCGCTCGACCTGGAGGAAAGGATCGAGGCCGAGCTTGAGGAGAACCCCGTTCTTGACGTAGTTGAAGAAGCACAGGAGGCCGAAGAGGAGGAGCCTCAAACGCCCCCGCCTCCTGAGGGTGCGGATCCAAGCTTTTCCCGGCTTGAGGATTTCAGCCGTTCTACAGGGGATACGTGGGAGGATTTTGAAGCTACACGGCCCAGCAGGCGTTTTGCAGGAGAAGAGGATCCGAAGCTTGAAGTCCTTCAGAATGTTGAAGGCAGGCCCCTTACATTGGCCGAACATCTTGAAGGTCAGCTCGGCTTTGTCACCGACGATGAAAGGCTGAAGGATTTGGCCCGCGAAATAATCGGCAACCTTGATGAGGCCGGTTATTTGAGGCCGAGTCAAAAGGGAAAGGATCCCTTGGAGGAAATTCTGCAAAGCCTGCGTAAGAGGTGGAAGGAGCCGCCCGATCGAGAAGAGCTCGAGCAAGCCCTTAAGCTTGTGCAATCACTTGACCCACCCGGTGTGGGGGGCCGCAGTTTGGAGGAGTGCCTGCTTCTTCAGCTTGCACGCGAGCCTCACGCGAATCCGTCGGATCAGAAGCTTGCAGAAGCGATTATTCGAAAACACCTGGAGGATTTGGGCCGCAACAAGCTCCCTAAAATAGCAAGGGATCTACGCAAGGAATTTCCCGAGCTCGGAGACGTTACCGTCGATGACGTCAAGCGGGCGCGCGCAGTAATCGCCTCTCTTGATCCACGGCCGGGTCGGACGTTCGGAGGGTCGCAGCCTAAATACATCAGGCCGGATGTCGTGGTTGAAAAGATCGACGGCCGCTACGAGGTGAGGGTTGAAAACAGTTGGTACCCGCGGCTTCGGTTGCGGTCGGAGTACCGGGAACTTCTTTCCAACCGCAAAGGAGACAGGGAAACCCGAAAATTTTTGAGGGGCAAGTTTCAAGACGCGGAAATGCTTCTCAAAGCTCTCGCTATGCGGGAGAACACCCTCCAGCGTATTGCAACCGAGATCGTGGAACTCCAGCGGGGCTTTTTGGAGCAGGGGATAGAACACCTCAGGCCGCTGAGGCTGCAAGATGTCGCTGAGCGCCTCGGAATGCACCTTTCCACGGTCAGCCGCGCGATTTCCGGTAAATACATGCAGACACCCCGCGGAATCTTCGAGATGAAGTTCTTCTTCCCCGGCGGTGCGACACGGCAGGACGGGGGGAGCGAATCGCGCAACAGTGTTATAGCACGGCTTAAGGATCTGATCGCGCGGGAAGACAAACGGCGGCCCTTAAGCGATGAGCAATTGGCTGCCGAACTGAAAAAGCAGGGGATCGCCATCTCCCGGCGGACCGTAACCAAGTACCGAGAGGCCGAAGGCATCCCGGCGTCCCGGGAACGGAAATGCTACTGATTGTTACCGGCCTGCCAGCCGCATCGCGGTTTCCCGAAGTGAAACAGAGACCCGGAGCGAACGTCTATGTTGTAAGAGACCGAGGCCGCCGGGAAGGAAACAACCTGTTTGCGGACGGACTGGAGCAAACTTATCGGCCATATGATCGCTGTTGAGAATCTGACGAAGTATTACGGCAGTTTTCCGGCGCTGCGGGGAATCTCCTTCACAGTGGGGGAAGGCGAAATCGCAGGTTTCGTCGGTCTGAACGGTGCCGGCAAGACCACTACGATGCGCATAATCTGCGGATTCCTGCCGTATGAACAGGGAAGTGTGCGCGTCGGAGGGTACGAGGTGCGGAACGAATCCATAGCAGCTCGCCGGCTCATCGGTTACCTGCCGGAAGGAGTCCCGCTTTACCCTGAGATGCGCGTCTTGGAGTTCCTTCGCTATCGTGCTGCTTTGAAAGGGCTTAACGGCGCTCAAAAACGCGAAGCTGTAGAGCGCGTACTTGAAAGCTGTGGTTTGACCGAAGTGCGCAGGCGCATTGTGGGGCAGCTTTCAAAAGGTTACCGGCAGCGCGTCGGGGTTGCGGAAGCGCTTCTTGTGGATCCACCTTATTTGATTCTCGACGAGCCCACCGTGGGCCTGGACCCCATGCAGGTACGCCAGCTCAGGGAGCTTCTGAAAAGGATCGGAAAGGAGCGCACGATTATCATGTCCACCCATATCCTCAGTGAGGTCGAGGTGGTCTGCGACAGCGTGATCGCCATTCACCGAGGCAGGATAGTGGCCCGCGGCAGCATGGAAGAGGTGAAAAAGCTCGGGCGCTCAGGCGGCCGGGAGGCTGCAAACCTCGAGGAAGCCTTTGTAAACATCGTGCGGTCTGCCGAGCAACGGGAGCTCGAGGGAGTTCGCAGGTGAACAGTCTGAGAAGGACTCTACACATTTTCTGGCGTGATTTCAGCGCTTACTTCTGGAGCCCTGCGGCCTATGTGACCATCTTCGGGTTTCTTTTCCTGAACGGCCTCGTTCTGAACTTCGAACTCGGGCCGCGGCGTGCGAACGGCGATGTGGACATTGCGCTGAGATCGCTCTTCGGTAACTTCTTCTTCTGGCTGCTTATTCTCACCGTACCGCCTCTTGTCACGATGAGGCTTATAGCCGAGGAACGCAGGAGCGGCACGATCGAGCTCCTGATGACCGCGCCCGTCCGAGCAGGTGAAGTGATCTTGGGCAAGTACGCAGCGGCTTTTCTCTTTACGGCTTTCGTCTGGAGTCTGCTACTTGTCGATATAGGGCTTCTTGCAGCGCGGGTCTCCCTTGACTGGGGTAAGATAGCGGCGATCTATGTGGGAATCTTAGGGCTTGAAGCGTTTTTCCTCTCTCTCGGCCTGCTTGCTTCGGCTATGAGCAGGAACCAGGTGGTGGCGGCTGTTTTCGGCCTCGGGCTCAATCTCCTTGTGTTTTTTGTGGGCCTTTACCATAACCTTTTCCGTGCCGACGAATATGAGGCTCTGATCTGGAGCTATCTGAGCGTAATCAGTCATTTTGTGAGGGACTTCGCCATAGGTGTGGTGGATTGCCGCTACCTGGCGCTTTACGCGATATTCACAGTGGCTTCGTTTGTTGTGGCAACGTGGACCCTGGAGGCGCGCAAATGGCGGTAGGTCCGCTCTTACGCAGAATACGAAAAACCGCTGTCGGCGGTTTAAACCTGCTGCTTCTCTTGTACTGCGCTTTTCTGGCCGGGGTGATCCTTTACCACTATCCGGTTCGATTCGATCTGAGCGCCGATAAGTGGAATACGCTTTCCGATGACACCCTCGTGTGCCTGAAGAACCTCACCAGGCCGGTTGAGGTGATTGTTGCTTTCGGAGAGGCCGATCCGCTTAAGCGTTGGACCGCAGCCAAGATAATCCGCCGCACGGAGGATGTGCTGCGGCAAATGGCGCTTCGAAGCGACAAGGTGAAAATCATAGACGTCATAGACGTCTTCCAGCGGAACGAGTCCTGGTTGCGCCTCAAGCAGCGGTACAACCTTTCCGGGTATAACCGCGTGATCCTGCTTTGCGGCAACCGCAGGCAGGAGGTGCGGATGGACGACCTGGCCGACCTGCGCTACGATCCGCGGGGGATTCCACGGATCAAATCCTTCAGGGTTGAACGGGCTTTGACCGCGGCTTTGCGGCGTCTGGAAGGCCAGCCTCACAAGATTTATGTCTTGCGGAATGAAGGCGCCGAAGGAATGGTGGGGCCCACAATCGGAGATACCACCCCACGCGGCTTCAAAGAGCTGGCCACAGAGCTTCAAGTGAACAACTACGAGGTTAAGGAGCTCGATCTGCTGCGGACGGGCGAAGTGCCTGCGGATTGCGACATCCTCATGAGTGTCGGGCTGATAGGCCCGCTTCCTCACGAGGTCAAGCCCATAGAGAACTACCTGAAGCGCGGCGGAAAGCTTTTCATGGCGCTGAACCCTTTGGTTGAGCCCAGCCAGCTCCGTTTCCTTGCGCAATGGGGTTTTGCGGTTGAGCCCGCCTGGACGGTGATGCAGATACCGATCGCAGGCACTGCGATTCAAACGGAAAGCGTCATCGCGACGGGTTTCAACAAGCTTCATCCCATAACGAGGAAATTCGAGAAGGGCAGGTTCAGCATGAAATTTGTTTTCGGCCGGCCGATCGGTGCGGCGAAGGGGCCTTACGGCGAGCGGGAAGGGATAATATTTGCTGAAGGAAAGAACGTATGGGGCGAGCGGCGGATCGATGACCGCCCCTGGTCCCAGGGCCCCAGCGACATACCGCCGCCCGTGTGCCTTGCAGGAGTTGTTGAAAGCAAGACTCCCGAAGGGAAGTTCACCAGGATAGCTCTTTTCGGTGCGGCCAATTGGCTTACGAACCGCGACATTCAATCGCGGGATCACCTTTCAATTCTGCACAACACCTTGTGGTGGCTTCTTGGGCAGGAGGAGCTTGTAAGCGTGCGCACTCCGGAAGATGTTGAGCGCAACTTGAACTTCGACGCCGAAGGGAAGGTGAGACGCCTTCTGGGCTGGACGCTCCTTGGGTTCGTTCCCGGCTGCGCCGTACTTGCGGCACTTGTGGTCTTCCTTATCAGGAGGAAGTAGTGTGACGAGAGTCAAGAACACCTTGATCCTCTTGGCCCTTGCCGTTGCGCTTTCGGCGTGGTGGGCTCTTGTTGAAAGGCCCAAGATGCTCCAGAAAGTCTACCCGGGCCGCATCTTCCCGAATCTTATTCGCAGCGATATCACGCGGATAGTGATCGAGAAGCGCACAGGCGGAAAAAAACTTTCCGAGCGTATTGTGCTGGTCCGCCGCCAAGGGAAAAATTGGTTCCTTGAAGAGCCGATCAAGTATCCGGTCGCCCGCGGGCCGATTGACACGATGCTGGGCGCGATAGTTTTTCTTGAGGCTAAAGTGCTTCTGCGCCGGGCGGAAGGCGCTTTTCCGAAAGCCGGGCCGCGTTTAATTCTCCACTTCACCGCGCAGGGTGAGGCACAAACCGTCTTGATCGGAAACCGCCACCCCGCCGAGGCCCTCAATTACTACAGGGTCGGCGAGAAGCTTTTCCTTGCAGACGAATCGCTGAAACTTTACTGCGATCGCTCTGTTTTTGACTGGCGGGATAAGAGCGTTCTGCCCCTGAGTCCCCATTACGTAAAATGGTTTCGCATCGAGCATAAGGGCCGCGAGGTGGTCGAGATACAGAGGGGGAGCGGTGACGTCTGGTTTCTGCGTAAGCCCAAAACCGCGCGTGCGGCTGCCTCAAAGGTCAATGATCTCCTTGACGGAGTCAACAGCCTGCAGGCTCTTGAGTTTTACAACGATGACGGCAAAGCCGACTTGAAACGCTTCAAGTTGGATCCTCCTGCATGGCGGGTTGTCGTCGTTTCCCTGCAAAACGACGAACGGTATGAAATCCTGCTCAGCGAGCGCATCGCCGATACGGATCCACCCCAGATATATGCAAAACGCGCGGACCGGCCGCAGGTTCTGCGCTGCGAGGACAGAGCGACCCAGCTTTTGTCCATGCCGGTCGAAGAGCTGCGGGACATGCGGGCTTTGCCTTTCACCGATTACGGGTGGGTGAAACGGGTCGCGGTGCGGGGCGGCGGAAGGGACTTTTCTCTTGTGCGGACCAAGAAAAACGGGCCTTGGATGGGAATAGACAGGGAATCCGGGGTGAAGCAGTTTTCCTCAACGCGGGAGCGGGCCCAGCGCTTGCTTGACGAAATCAGTAATCTGCGCGTAACGGCGTTCAGGCCCGGGGAAAGCATAGGCGAGGAGACTTTTCGTATCACTGTAGAGACTCAGGGCGCCAAGCAGCCTCTTGAGCTTATTTTCGGGCGCAAGGTCAAAGAGAACGTTTACCTCGCTCGACGTAAGGGCGTAGAAGGCGAGAGCGACGAGCCTTTTGAGATCTATACCACCCTGCCGGAACGCATCCGCGAGCTCGGCCCGTTGCTTTACCGCGATCCGGCTTTGGTGGGTTCCATTCCCGATAACAAATTCCTGCATTTTTGGCTTATCACCTGGGAAGGAAGGTGGCTCCTGCTGCGGTTCGACACATGGAGGGTCGACGGGTGTGAAAACGTCGATCTGGACCAAGATCTTGTAGCCAAAGCGGCGGCTCTCATCCAAGAGCCCAAGGCCGCCTTTTACGAGCCGAATCCCGGCTCACTGGCTTCGATCGGTCTTGATCGGGTGCACTGCAGGCTTCGGGTGAAGTTCGATCCGAGTTTCGGGCGCCTTCCTTACTACGAGCTTTTTATCGGAAAAAAGGTGGACCCGCCCGGTCCAATGTCCTATGCGAAATTGGATTCGGACCCCACGGTTTTTATCATGGACCCTACGCCCCTTTTCGACCTCGCCGCCCACCTGAAGAAAATCTGCCCCCAGGGTGAAGGTAGCGGCAAATAGCGAAGGTCGGGTACTGGGGCGGAGGCCTGGAGGAGGTAGCGTGTATGGCATAGTGTGCGACGCCTGCAACAGGCCGCTTCTTGTCGACAGCCCCGTTCGTTACGTAACAAAGGTCGAAGTTTACGCTGCGTACGATCCTCTGGAGATCACGGAGGAAGATCTCCAAGCAGCCGACCGGGAGAGCTGGCGGCAGCTTATTGAGGCCGTGGAGCAGGCCGATCCGAAAGAGCTTGAAGCCCAAGTCCACCAGACGTTCCGGTTCGATCTCTGCCCGGAATGCAGGGCACGTTACGTGCGGGACCCGCTTGCGCCTGCAAGGCCCGGGCATGCGGGAGAAAAAGCCTCGGACGACGGCGGACAAGAGTGATTCTGCAGGCTTTGCGCCCGGCCGCCGATAGGAAAGCAGGTGGGGGCTGCGACCGGCGCGGCGGCGGGCGCAGCGGGAGATCAGGTTTGTGGTTCCAAGCGGAGGGTTTCGCAGGGTGGAAGGCCGGAACGGATCCCCGGTAGTTCGAGTGCGGCGTTACAGTATGCCCGAGGCGGACGATCCGCCTCTTGTTTCCGTACTTGTCCCCAGTCTGGACGGTCTTAATAACGGGCGTCTTGCTGCGCTCGATCGGGATCTGCGCAGGCAACGCTTCCGCAACTTCGAGGTTGTGCAGGTTGTAGGGGATACGCGGCAGGGGCGGGCCATAAACCGGGCGGCGAGGCTGAGCCGCGGAGCGTACCTTCTGACCTTGGACGACGATACCGTGCTACCGCATCCGGATACGTTCGGCCGTGTGGTATCAGTGCTGGAGCGTGACCCCACCGTGGGAATCGCAGGAGCGAGCACAATGCCGCCGCCCGGCTGCTCGGCGTTTCAGAGAATAGCACTCAGGCAAATCCCCCGAGCCTACTTCCCGGTGCTGAGGAAGACTGTTGATTCGGACATGGCCCAACATGGCTGTATGGCCGTACGAAGGAAGATCTTTGAAGCCGTCGGCGGTGAAGATGAAGAGCTTGTCCGCGGCCTCGATCCCCTCTTGCGCTACAAAGTGAGGCAGCTCGGCTACAGGGTTGTCATTGCGGCCGGTGCGTGGATAAGCCATCCCCTTCCCGATAACCTCGGAGCCTTGATCCGGAGATTTTTCCGTAACGGCCGCGGCAGTGCTTTCGCTCAGCTGCGCCACCCTGAGAGGGTCATCGAGCTGTCAGACGGATTCAGAAGGAATCGGTTCACCCCGCGCAGGCCGCTTTGGTACCGAGCTGCACGTTATCTGCTGCGCCTTTATGTGGCCTGCCTGGAGTTGCAGGTGGTCAGGATCGCAGTGAGTGCAGCGTATCTTGCCGGCTACATTTACGAAACAGCCGCCTCTAAGGCAAGGCGCTTTCTTCCGGCACGTACTCTGTGAACCCTTTTGCGCCCGCAAACAACAGCTTCTTCGGAAAAAGGGCACCGTTTGTCTGCCGCAGCCTGCGCGCGCGGGAGGGCCGGTTTTGCCTGGAGAAAACTCCGGTAGCCGGCTGTGCCGTGGTACTATTGGAGCCGTGGCAGGAACGGAGCAAGAAGATAATGCAGCGACGCCATGACTTTCTTAAAGCCGCAGGGGCTGCGTTTTGTGTGGTCCTGATTATCGGAATCTCCGCCTACGCATTAAAACTGGTGGTCAGAAGCAAGGCCGCAGATCCTTCGGCTTCCCGTGCGGCCTATTATTACGACCGTTTCAAAGCCCCCGGCCCGAGCAATGAGGAACTCCAGCCTGACCCCGTTGTGCCGCCTGAGGAGGAAGAAAAACAACCGGAGTCTAAGCCCGCCCGGCGGGTGTTGCTTGAGGGCCGCGTGCTTGACAGATTTCTTTCCCCGGTTCACCTCACCCTGCAAGGCGCCGCCGACAACAGGCAAGCCGTAGTGCTGAAACCGCGCGGCGACTGGTTTAACGCTTCCTTCAAGAACGTCTCTTCGCTTAAGGTGGGAGTGGTGGAGCGGGGAGTGTGGACCGAGCCGATCGGACTTTCGGAGCCCACGCGGTTGGTCCGTTTCAACTGGATAGTCGCTGAGGTTAAAGACGGGCCGATCAGGGTTCAGGACGTAGCTTGTGTTGAGATAGGTCCTGCGCTCCGTGTGTTTGTGAGAGGAACCGCCTCATTGCCCGACGGCGCAAAAGTGATTGCGGCTTTGAGCAGGGGAATAAGGCGGTGGTGCGCTGCAGAGGTCGCTGTTAAAGACGGTTTTTTCAGGGGTACGCTCGAGCCGGTTGAAGAAGGATATCCAAGCGGCAGGTACACCCTGTCGGTCGAGTTCAATCCTCTCTCGCAGGATTGGTCTGTGCTCGAAGAAGAGCAAGAGCCCCAGGAAGAGGCCGGCGGCGGTGAAGAATCCTGGGAAGAGCCGCCTCCGGTCGAGCCTAAGGTCCGGGAAAACCCGTGGGTGAAGTGGCCTTCAGCCCGAATTGAGTTGGCTGTTTACGTAGGCGATCCCCAGCTTGAAGAAACCCAGCGCCGTTCGGAGCTTGCCGAGTACTCGGAGATATGCCGCGCGGGGCGCTTGCTTCGGAGAAGCTTTCTTGCGTTGCGTGACTTGGGGCTTGCAGCCAAAGGCCCGTGCTACGCTTTGGAAAGGCGGATCCGGAGGTACTTCCACACGCACCCTGTTACTGTAAGCAAAGATGGCGAGCTTGACCTGCACCAGTGGCGTTTCTGGATCGATGACGTGTTTATGCCGAGAGTGCTGGCACTCAAAGACCGGGTGAGGGTGAGGCAGGTTCCGGGCGCAGTTGAGATTTACCTTCTTGTTGAGGCTTACGTAAACGCGCTTGAAAAGTTTGTCAAGGTGGGCTCGCAGCAGGTTTACAACGCCGCCGGACTCCAGCCCGATGTCAAGGACTTTTGCGCAGTTTCTTTATCGCTCGAAGACGAGGAGATGGAAGTCTACCAAAAGCTCAGGAGGCTGGAGGAGCGTTTAGGCCGGCTGCTTGCGGAAGCTCAGGGCACCGGTAAGGCGGGCCAGGAACGGATCAAGTAACGCCGGCCTGACTCCGGAGAACATCCCTGGAGAAGATCAGGCTTCCAAGGCCTGTTTGAGGTCCGCGATAAGATCCTTCGGCTCTTCAATACCGACTGAAAGCCTTATGAGAGTATCGGTTATCCCGTAGGCGGCTTTCTCCTCGGGCGTTTTTTCCCAGTAACCCATCAGCGCGACCTGCTCGACCAGGCTTTCAACTCCGCCTAAGCTCGGTGCGAGTTTCGGAATGCGAAGTTTGTCGATAAATGCTCCCGCGGCCTTTGAATCACCTTTGATTTCAAATGTGACCACACCTCCGAAGCCGCGGAGCAGTCTTGCAGCCACGCTGTGATCGGGGTGATCTTTCAATCCCGGATAAAAAACCCGGGTCACCTTCGGATGGCCGGCCAAGAATTCCGCGACTTGTCTGCCTGTTTCGTTTTGTTTGGCAACGCGGAGCGCCAGGGTTTTAAGCCCTCGCTCCAGCAGGTACGCTGTGTGGGGATGGCAAACGCCGCCCAGATTCGCCGATTGCTCCGCCAACTGATCGATAAGCTCTCGCCTCCCGGCCACGACACCCGCAAGCAGGTCGTTATGTCCTCCCAAATACTTTGTTGCGGAGTGGAGGACCAAGTCCGCGCCTGCCTGAAGCGGCTGCAGATTCACCGGGGTGGCAAAAGTGCTGTCGACAACCGTAAGAAAGCCCTTTTCTTTGGCCAGCGCGCTTACAGCGGGAATGTCCACGACGCGAAGGTGAGGGTTACTGGGGCACTCGGTCAAGAAGAGCGCGGTTTCAGGCTTCAGTGCAGAGGCGATCGCTTCGTACGTGGGCTCGACAAGCGAACACCGGACTTGGAATTTGCTGAGAAAGGAGGAGAGTAAATCCCGCGTTCGAGGGTAACAGTCCTTTGTGAGGATCACATGGTCGCCCGCTTTGAGAAACGTGAGCGCCAAAGCGCTTACCGCAGCCATACCGCTTGCAAAAAGCACCGCACGTTCGGCTCCCTCAAGAGCTGCAATGCGGCGCTCCACCGTTCTTGTTGTCGGATTTCCCTGGCGGGCGTACTCAGGCTGCTCCCTTTGCGAACGCCCCTCGAGATATTCCATGATCTCTGCGGTTGAGCCGAAGGTGAAAGGGGCTGAGAGAACGATCGGTGTTGTGAGCGAGGCCGTGGTGTCGCACGGAGCACTCCCTGCGTGAACCGCGTCTGTGGAAGAAATCGGCCTGCCGGTCATGGTGCTTCCCTCCGCTTTGCTCTGTCAAAAGCCTGGGTGAGATCCTCAATAAGATCCTGTGCATCCTCGATTCCGACTGAAAGGCGTACCAACTGCTCGTCGATTTCCAGCCGGCGGCGTAGTTGCGGCGGGTAAGTGCCGTGGGTCATGCGCGAAGGTAGCGTAATAATGCTTTCCACCGCTCCGAGGCTGACAGCAAGAGTCCAGAGTTTGCAGGAGCTCACCAGAACATGTGCGTTGACCTCCGGGCTTACTCGAAAGGAAAGCATGGTTCCCGGGCCTTGAGCTTGGCTCTGGTGGATCCGCTTTTGGGGCTCGCTTGCGAGGGCGGGGTAGTAGACCTCCCGCACATCCGGCCTCGAGGCCAGATAGGAAGCAATGCGCAGGGCCGTTTCCTGCGCCTTTTCGACTCTTAAAGCAAGGGTCTTAAGCCCCCTGAGAACCAAATAGCAGTCAAAAGGCGAGGGCACGGCACCTTGTGCGTTTTGGAAAAAGCGGACGCTGCGTGCAACGCTCTTGTCCCGTGCGATCGCAACCCCCAGAACAAGATCGCTGTGACCCCCCAGAAATTTTGTTGCACTGTGAACGACGATATCAGCACCGAGCGCAAGGGGGCGCTGCAGCACAGGAGACATAAAGGTGTTGTCGACAATGAGTAAGGCGTTACGGCGGTGCGCTATCTCGGCCAGAGCCGCGATGTTGCTTATGCGCATGAGGGGGTTTGAAGGTGTCTCAAGAACAAGCGCCCGGGTATTGGATTTGAAAGAATTCTCGACCTGTGCAGGATCGGTGGTGTCGACGAAATCATGCTGAATGCCTGAGTTTTCAAGTACCGCGGTAAGAAGCCGGTAAGTGCCGCCGTAAAGTCCTTCGGTGGCAAGAACGTGGTCTCCAGCCTTCAGCAGGCTCAGTGCTCCTGACAGCGCCGCCGTACCGGAGGAGAAGGCCGCTGCTTGAGCTCCTTCCTCAAGGTCGGCCACCGTAGCTTCAAGGACCTCGCGGGTGGGGTTGCCGGTCCGCGAGTAATCGTATTTAGAGGTCGATACGCCGGGAGCCTTCTGGGCGAAGGTGGAGCTCAAGTATATCGGCGGCGTTACTGCGCCCGTGTGAGGGCAGGTTCCTCCTGGGTTATGAATGAGGCGCGTTGCCAAATGCAGTTTTTTTTCACAAGAGCGTTCGACTGCAGTCATGGAGGGCACCTCGCTGGGGCGGAGGGCATGAACTCCACTAAATTGGTAGTGTTAATGCGGTTTCAGATCGCAA
>CAZGYL010000035.1:0-16001 GCA_964529985.1 uncultured Planctomycetia bacterium
ACGAGAAAAAAACGGGCCGAGCGGCTTACAGCCGAAGCGAGCACAAAAAGCGGGAAGTTTATCCCGAAGACTCCGCCCGAAACGGTTATCACTTTAAAAGGAATGGGAGTGAAACCTGCAGTGAAAACCACCCAAAAATTGTAGCGGTCGTAATAGGAACCCACCTCGTTGAAGGCAGCTTCGCTGAAAAGATAGGTAAAAGCAAAATCCCGCACCACATCCCATGCAAGCGCTCCGATTGCGTAACCGGCGATCCCCCCGAGCACCGACCCTACACTGCAGACCGCAGCGTAAAAGAGGCTCCGTACCCGCTTTCCCAGGGAAAGCGCCATGAGAAGGGGATCAGGAGGGATCGGGAAAAAAGAGCTTTCAGCAAAAGCAAGCACAAACAGCGCAACAGTGCCCCAGGTGCTTTCCGCCCACGAAAGCACCCAGTCATACAGGCGCCTGTGAACTCCCGGGCGCACGGCGCTTGCGCAGCTGCAGTTGTCGGCTTCTCGTCCCACTTGGACCTCACATGGAAAGAAAATATCTGTGAATCCCGGGCTCTTCGGTCAACTCCGGGTGAAAAGTACAAAGCAGCAGCCTGCCTGAACGCAAGAGCACCGGATCGCTTCCGTGGTAAGCCAAAACCTCAACCCCCGAGTCGGCGGGGATTTCCGTGATCCGCGGCGCGCGAATGAAAACTCCCTTGATCCGCTGAGGCAGGAAAGAGACTTCCAGCAGAGCGGTAAAACTTTCCCGCTGCCTGCCGTAGGCATTGCGGATCACCGTAACAGGCACAAGCCCCAGACGGGGCGGCGGCTGGGGACCGCGGCCCAGGAGAATGGCGCCCGCGCAAGTGCCGAAAACCGCAATCCCCTCCCGGACCTTCGCTGCAAGGGGTTCAAGCAGGCCGTACTCGGTGCCCAAACGGTGCAAGGTTGTACTTTCGCCTCCCGGGAGAATCACGTGTGTGAGGCCTTCCAGGTGCTCGGGCCTGCGCACCTCTATGCACGGCACTCCGAGCCGAGCCAGCGCCTGCCGGTGACAAGCAAAATCCCCTTGGAGAGCGATTACCCCGCAGCGCACATCCCGCCGGTCGGCTTCCACCTCGCTACCACCCTCGCTTACTAAGCAGCGCCGCTTCCGGGATCTCCTTTATGTCCAGCCCGCGCATAGGACCGGAGAAATCTTCCATAATCCGAACCAGCTCTTGCGGGTCCTGCCAGTAAGTAACGGCTTTCACAATAGCGCGGGCTGTGCGCGGCGGATCTTCCGACTTAAATACTCCCGAGCCCACAAACACCGCCTCAGCGCCAAGAGCCATCATGAGCGCAGCATCAGCAGGTGTGGCCACCCCACCGGCGGCGAAATTGGGAACCGGCAATTTGCCGGTCTCTGCGACCTTTTTGACAAGCTCATACGGGGCCCCGAGCTCTTTAGCCTTGGCCATGAGAGCCTCAGGAGGAAGCACGGTGAGCTGCCTGATTTCGTCCATGACCAAGCGCATGTGCCTGACAGCTTCCACGATATTACCGCTTCCGGCCTCCCCTTTCGTGCGTATCATCGCAGCCCCTTCGCCGATTCGCCGCAAGGCCTCCCCCAGGTCTCTTGCGCCGCACACGAAAGGCACGCGAAAGACGTGTTTGTCTATATGGTGTTTTTCGTCGGCAGGCGTGAGCACCTCGCTCTCGTCAATGAAATCCACACCGAGAGCTTCCAGTATGCGCGCTTCCATGAAATGGCCGATACGCGCCTTCGCCATCACCGGGATGCTCACGGCCTCCATGATCTCCCGGATCTTGGCCACTGAAGCCATGCGGGCTACTCCACCCTCTTTGCGGATATCAGCCGGAACGCGCTCAAGAGCCATAACCGCAACCGCTCCGGCGTCCTCGGCGATCCGTGCCTGCTCGGCTGTGGTGACGTCCATAATGACGCCGCCTTTAAGCATCTCAGCCAGCCCGACTTTGACCGAAAAGTCAGGTAAATCCTGCCGCTTTTGCTCTCGTTCCATGGCTCCTCCACTGGACGGAAGGGATAAGCCTGTCCGGCGAACGCCCGCAGGGACGTACCTCAAGCATGCGCAAACAATATATCGTTGGACGCAAGCGGGGTGATGTCAAGGAGATGAGGCGGCAGGGAAGATCGAAGGCAGTCAGTGTTTCGCCGCCGGAGCCTCGTTTTTCAGAGCTTGGCTTGCAGGGGGATCGGCCGCAACTCGCGGCTGTACCTCCTTCTCCGCCTTTTTAGAGCCGGCCCCGGAGGCGTTCCCGTCCTGAGGGCCGCCCCGTGTCTTTCGGAAGGTCACGTTGCGGAAAATTCGCAGGAAAACCGGTCTGTAGGCAGGTGCAAGGCTTTTCTTAACCGTGGCCACCATGCGCAGGAGCGTCCCTTGATCCAGGGTAATGCAGGTGAGCCCGGCGAGGTCTTTTTCAACACCGCTGCTTTCCCACTCCATGATTCGCACTTCCCGCCCTTCCCACCTGAAAGCCCGGTGTGCGAAAAGGTTCCTTCCCAGCTCCACTTCAAGCTCTGAGGCGGCCCTATCTATCGTGTCGCTGTATTCCTTAGCCTGAAAGGCGACCTGTGCTCCTCCGGCGTCGTCGGTCAGGACACCGAAATCCGTCTCCCCGGGCCTGCCGCGCTTGAACTTAAAACCGTCCGGGCATATAAGCAGGATCTCTCTGACCACTTCGCCGCCCATCGGGCGCCACCAAACTACGACCTCCTTATCGCCGGGTACACGCAAAGGCTGTCTGGGAACCTCAAGCCGCCTCTGGCGCGCTCGAGCTTTTCCGCCGCCGGGAGTAAACTTCCTCGTCTGGGGGTCACAGTCCCGACTGCTTTCCTCCTCTTGAGGCTCGGGTTCAAATATGAAGGCCGGATTGCGCCCGGTGACATAAGCGACTTTGTCCTTATCAAAGCTGATAACGCCTCCACTCGGCACCTGGAGCCAGACTCGATCGGCCGTCTCTCCTATGATCTTCCCCTCGAAGATCTCACCGTCTTTGAGCTGCACAGTGCCGCCGCAGAGAATAAGCAGACACACAAGCAGACCCATGGGATCCCTCCGCCCTCCATGGGGTGAGTAACCCGATCCACGGCCCCTGCGGGCCCATTTCCGATAATCCGCCGTGGAAGTCTACGATGGTCGCGCCGGCCCGGCAAACTTCGCTCCCGGCTGCAGGAGCTCAGCGTCCTCTTTCCTCCCCCGGCCAAAGCACTCGGTGAAGCTGCAGATTCACCCGCACCTCGATCCCGTCTTCAAGAACCCAACGGGCAAGCTCCGCAGGAGCCAACCGCCCGTGTGCCGCAGAAAAATTAACAACCACCTTTCGGCATATTTCCCGCGTCCGTATTACTTCCAGAGCCCAACTGTAGTCCTCGCGGTCGGCAATGACTATTTTCACCTCGTCCCATGGTAAAAGGTGATCGAGATTGCTCCACCGCGTCCGGTCGCAGTAGCCGCTGGAAGGGGGTTTGATGTCCAGGATCCGGACACAGTCCGGATCGAGAGGCTCAACAGGCAAAGTACCGTTGGTCTCTACCAGGACGGTGAAGCCCTCCCTGAGCAGATCCGCAACAAGCGCCGGGGTTTCCGCCTGCAGGAGCGGCTCCCCACCTGTTACAGTTACGAGGCTCGGCCCGTCCCGCAGCCGCCTTATGATCTCACGCCTGTCCAAGCTCTCCCCACCGCTCCAG
Organism: uncultured Planctomycetia bacterium; assembly: GCA_964529985.1. GTDB lineage: Bacteria > Planctomycetota > UBA8108 > UBA8890 > UBA8898 > CAZGYL01. The sequence goes on from CAZGYL010000035.1 coordinate 3,688, forward strand.
GCATAAGCCGTGTCGCACCAACTACACCTGAGGTTACAGCCTGCAAGTCTAACAAACGTGCAGGGAAAGCCGGCGAAAGTGGTCTCGCCCTGAATGCTGGTGTAAATCTCGGTTACCTTGAGCATTTGTGCCTTCCAGCCGGAGCCTTCCGGTTGCAACCTGAGCCTTCTCCTGTCGCTTCTGGTATACTACGGCTCTGAGTGCATGCGGAAAAGAAAAGCCTTTCGGGAGCACGACATGAAAAAGCGTGGCTTTGCCTTTTGGGTCGGCTTGGCTTGGGTGGCTTTCGGACCTGGCCCGAGAGAAACCGCTGCAGGCGAACCCGCAGGCAGGCCTGTGGCTGTTTTTCCTGAAACCCAGTTTCAATGGGGCCTGGTCTTTGCGGGCGAGGAAGTCGTTCACCGCTTCCCTGTACTCAACGAAGGCACGGCGCCTTTGAGAATCCTGCGGGTTCAGACTTCCTGCCGTTGTACAAAAAAGGACTATACCGAAATCGTCCGGCCCGGGGAGGAAGGCTACGTCACCTTGGCGGTTGATACCAGCGGTTTCATCGGAGAGGAGAACAAAACAGCCCGGGTTTACACCAACGATCCCCAGAACCCTTCGGTGGTTCTGACCATGCGGGGCGGTGTCCGCCCTTTCGTGACGATCAAGCCTTCCATACCGGCGCTCAAGGGCGTCATGGGGCTAAAACCGGTCTCTGTCACCGTCACAGTGGCACCCGCCTCTGAAGTTCCTCTGGAGGACCTTAAGGTTGTTTCACAGTCGGATAAGATCCGCTGTTCGGTGGGACCGCGGCGCAAAGACGGGTCTTATGAAATCCGTATTGAAACACTGCCGGGGCTTGCGATAGACCGGTTCCGCGAGGAGGTGGTGCTCCAAGCCCGCGGAGGCGGGAAAATCGTACGCATTGCTTTCAACGTTTACGGCAGGCTCAAGCCGCGTATCACCGTGGAACCTCAGTGGGTGATATTCCGCTTCCTTGAAACCGAAAAATGGGAGCGTGACCCCAGGTTCGTGCCCACTCGGCGTTTGCGTATCGTTGCAGCTCCCGGCGTGACCTTCTCGATCAAGAATATACGCCGTGAGGCGGACTTCTTCGGAACCGAGCTCAAAGAGATAAAAACACACCGCTCTTATGAACTGATCGTGAAACTGCGCAAGCGTCCCAAAGGCAAGACGACCCCTGCCCGGGCGAAACTGGTTGTGGAAACGGACGATCCGGTCAACCGCGAGCTTACTCTGTACGTTATGGCGTTTTTCAAGGAGAAGAAATAGGTTCGAGTCAGGGAGAGGTCCTATGAAATCGTACACGCGCTACCTCACCTTCAAAGTCCCGAAACGCATGGACTTCGTCAATATAACCCCTCAAGTCGAGCAAGCCGTTCGTGAAAGCGGTATCAAAGAGGGGCTCTGTCTGGTTAACGCGATGCATATTACAGCCTCGGTCTTCATAAACGATGATGAACCCGGGCTTCATGAGGATTACAAAAGGTGGCTTGAAGAGCTCGCCCCTTACGATCCCAGCCCGGCGCGCTACCACCATAACCGGACCGGTGAGGACAACGGCGACGCCCACCACAAGCGCCAGATCATGGGACGCGAAGTTGTGGTGGCCGTAACAAAAGGAAAACTGGACTTCGGGCCGTGGGAACAGATCTTCTACGGTGAATTCGACGGGAGGCGGCCCAAGCGCGTGCTTGTCAAAATAATCGGCGAGTAGCCCGGTATTCCGCCGGCTGAACCCGAAGCATGGAAATCGAACTCCTTGCGTGCGAGTCCCTGGGAGTGAGGTCGCTTGCAACGGTTGTGCGTACTGCAAACGGTGTTTTCCTCATTGATCCCGGGGTCAGTTTGGCGCCGCGCAGGAGTTCGCTGCCTCCACACCCTGTAGAACTTGCAGCTTCCTACCTGGCGCGCAGGCGCATTGAGGAGGCTGCGCGGACCGCTGATACGATAATCCTCACTCACTATCATCATGATCACTTCACCCCTTTTGCATTCCGGCGGGATGAGTGGTCGGACAAAGCCGCCGCGCTCGCTCTCTACCGGGGAAAACGTCTCTTGGGCAAAGCAGCCGATTCAACGCTCAACCGCAATCAGCGGCGCAGGCACGCAACCCTCAGAGAAAACGGCTTCGAGCTTGAGCCCGCAGACGGGAAGAGCTTCGGTGATCTGCATTTCAGTGCGCCCGTCCCTCACGGCGAGGAAGGGGGAAACCGAGGGTGCGTGATCATGGCCCTTTTCGAGGAGGGGGACCGGCGTTTTGCTTTCGCTTCGGATATTCAGCTTTTGAACGACCGGGCCGTTGAGGTTCTTCTGGAGTGGCGTCCGACAGAGTGCATCCTGAGCGGACCTCCCTTGTACTTGGACGTGCTCTCGCCGCAGGAAAGGAAGCAAGCCTCCGAACGGGCCGCAACACTTGCCCGCGCGATTCCAAAGCTTGTGCTTGACCACCACTTGGCGCGGCTTCTCACCTATCGGCAATGGATCGCCGATGTCGCCGGGGAAGCATGTGCGGCCGGACACTCAGTTCTTGACGGCGCAGCTTTTGCAGGCAGAAGCTCTCTTGTGCTTGAGGCCCGTCGAAAGGAGCTTTTCTCAAGGTTCCCGACCCAGTCTTTTGATTATCTCAATGCCCTGGAGAGGCGGGACCCGCATGTACGCCGCGCATTGACCGAGCTTGCCGCCAAGCTGGCTGGGAGCTGGTCTCTTCAGGGTTTGCGCTCTGAGCTCTGGCGGTGCACCTGACCCCGGACAGGCGAAAGTCGGGACCGGGCGAGCTTGATCAGGTTGACGCAGGGGTTTCTGCAAGTTATACGTCCATATGAACAGGCGCGCGTACCAAGGGGGGCGCCTGCAGACAGTTCTGTGCGAGAGTGGCGGAATCGGCAGACGCGCCAGACTTAGGATCTGGTCCCCTGTGGGGTGAGGGTTCGAATCCCTCCTCTCGCACCACCGCGAAAAAGAACGGCCCGCCGCATGCGGCCCGTTACTTCTCGCGTACCCACACAAGGGAACGCACGCGCCGGCGTTGCGCCCCCTGAGTGGGAAAGCGGTTTTGCCGCGCGTAGTAGGGAATGGCAAGAAGCGGTGAGCCATCGGCCCACCTGCCGCGAATCACCACCACACCTCTGAGGAAATCGCTGCGCCATTCGGCACTCAACTTTGCCGTGGGATCGAGAACTCCATCAAGGCTCTGATCGATATCCTCAAAGGCATAGATAAGCGGACCGTAGCGAAGGCATACCTGCGAGCGCGTTGCCGCCACCTTCTCAATTCCCCGAATCCTCTGGATCACAAGCGGCAGCAGAAGCTCAATACGATCTCCTGCCTTCCAGGTGCGCTCCAAAACAGCGTAGCCCTTTTCAACTTTCGGTGACACCACGGCGCCGTTCAGCTTGAGCCAACGTAGGCCCCCGGCAGGTGGGGAGGCTGTGTAAAGCTCGCTTACCGCTCTCCGGGGAATCCGCACCTTGACGGCAAAGGCTCGCTCCTGAGCCGGCGTTATGGTGATAGTAACCTTGCCGTCCCAGGGATAGGCGGTCTTCTGCGAAACGGTGACCCTTGTGCCCGCCACGTCGGGTATCACCGTGGTGCCGCCGAAAAAGAGGTTTATGTAGAGGCTGTTCGGCCCGGTAAGGTATGTCCAGGTAGGAAGCTGGAGAATCGTACGTGGAATGTTACCCACACAGCAAGGACAGCCGTGCCATGGATAGCGTGGCCGCCGCTGGTCAAGAGGATTCTGGTAATAGAAGTTCTTCCCTGCAAGGTCGATAGAACCCAGAAGAGCATTGTACAGGGTATCTTCAAGTAGGTCGGCGCATCGCGAGTCGCCAAGCCCTCTGAGAACGCTGTGCTGGAAGAAGATAAAGCCGCAGCTTGAGCAGGATTCACAGTATGCGCCTTGCCTGAGAGAGTAGTTCGGGCCGAAGCCTTCTGAGGTTTCTCCGCTTCCCACGCCGCCGGTAACATAGTACTTTTTATTGACTATGTTGTCGAAGAGCGAAAGAGCGGCGCTTGCGAAGTCAAGGTCTCCTGTCTCAACCGCCACATCAGCCATAGCGGCATACTGGTACGTTGCACGAACGGCGTGGCCGACTGCCTCGTACTGTTTAATAACAGGCAGGTGGCTCTGGTCATACTGGTGGCCGTTCTTCCGGCAGGCAAGGAGGAATTTGGCAAGTTCCATGTACCTGCGGCCGCCGGTTTCACCCTCTACCTCATTGACCAGCCTGCCGAAACGCACCAAAGCCCGTTCCATTCCCTGGTGCCCGTCGAACCACTCCTGCTTGGGCGGAGGGCCAATGTGGCGCCACCAGCAGTCGGCAAGCTTCTTTGCTGCGCTGTAAAGCCGACGGTCCTTGCCGCCTGTGAGACGGAAGTGCGCAACAGCCGCCTCTAAAAAATACCCGGCCACGTAGCCTTCATGAGCACCGCGGTGCCGGGGCGACCAGTGCTCCATGCCGCCTAAGGTGAACGCCGTCTGCAGGTAACCGTCAGGTTCCTGAGCGCTCAGCACAATGGGAATCCATTTCTCAATAGTCGAACGCATGAGCTTCTGCGCTTCCAGAATATCGGGATCCCCTTGGGGGTCGTACATGAGGGCATAGCACATGGCCTCTATGGTGTTGAAGACCCAGGCGTTTGAGAACACATAGCCGCGGTGCTTGCCGTGAGGCTTTCCGGCGAGCTTCTTGGCTGCCTCCTGAAAGTTGTTAAGTCCTCCTTGAGGCAATTCCGGATCTTCGATCTTTTCGATACAGTGAGGAATCCAGTTAACAATGAGGGCTTTGATTCTGTCTTTCCACAGGGGGTTGTCAACCGAGTAGGCGGCGGTGGGCACAGGTGAAAGCGGGGGCTGCTCAAAGGGAGGCACTACCTTCACCGTGAGCACATCGCTCGCTATGGCAGTTCCTGCTTTTGCCGCGAGTCTCACCTGATAAATCCCGGGTTGTGAAAATGTCGCTGTGGTTGAAGCCGAAGTCGGATCTGCAAAGACGACGTTGTCCGGCCCTTGTGCTTTCTGCCAGCGGACGGTAGTTTCCTGAGGCTTCATGCTGCGTACATTCCCTGAGAGGAAGGTACGGCCTCCGACAACTACCACTCGATCAGGCCCTGCTTCAACGCGAGGCGGAAGGACAGGTGAGAGGCCTGCGTCAAAGACCTTCCATTCAAGGATTCCTGTTGAAAAGCGATCCTGTGAGATGATCTCCAAGCGCAGCTTGCTTGTACGGACAGGCTTGAAGGTTCCTCTGTTGTAGCAGTCTCCTTGGACGCCGAAGCCTTGCGGGTTCTCAACAGGTCTGAACTTCTCGCCGTCCCAGTAAAGGAGGCGGCATGCCTTAGGCAGCCTAACTCCGCGGCGGTCATCCCACCAGTACACCGCGATTTCACCTGTATGGATAGGCTTGCTCCACTGGTACTGCACCCACTGGACCCCGCGCCGAGGCCAGTTTCCATAGGATCCGTGCCGCCGATCTCGTGAGCTTTCAGGTCCAAAACCATCGTTTAAAGCCTCGAGGCTCGTGTCACCGGAAACATAAGAGGTTGTTGCTGTTGCAAGAGGTGCGAGATTCACGCGCTCTTCTTGCGCACGACATGGGAGAGCACATACTGCCAAGAGCACTGCCAAAAAGGATCCTTCCTTCACGGATTCTGTCCTTTCATGTTTCGGTACGTTGACACGTTCTGCACTTTCCCACATCATCGGAAAAGCCACAGCGGAATGCAACAGCGCACGCGAGGAGAGGACCCAGCCGTTATGAGAGCTAACGCAGAACCTGGAGCACCACGCGGCGGTAGGAAGAAAGCGGCGGTGTGCCCGTGTCAGTGAGCGTAAGGATCACGTGAATCGTACTGCCTGCTGCGTCTGGGGGGATTCGAATTGTTGCTTCAGCGCTTTTTGCGTTCTCAATCGCTACGGATCCTCGGTAAGTGCCCGGGTCCTTGTAAATCCACCACTTATACGACAGCTTATCGCCGTCAGGATCCGATGATCCGCGAGCTGAGAGCCGGACAGCCGAACCTGCCTTGACTTTCATGCGCAGGACTTCCATACCTTTCTTGCCGTTTACAACCGCCCGGGGATTGTGATTAGCTTTTGAGGGCGGCTGGACACACCAATCCGCGCGAGCCGCCCAGTCGTTCTGAAAATCTTCCGCCCAGCGCCAAAGCGGCTTGTAGAGATTACCATCGTCGGGGGCATTGCTGAAAACTTCGGCAGGTCCTTTATCACGCTCAAACCGACCTCCCCAGCCTCCGTAGGCCGGGTGCCGGAGACTTCCCAATCCCCGCCGGATCTGGTGCATGAAAGAGGGAGAATCTCCTTCAGAAAGGAAGTACTTCACCGGATACGCTGCACAGAGAGGGCCGTGGCCTTCCAGTATGTTAGAAGCCATCCACTGTTTGTTGAAAAAACGGTGCAGGCGGCCGGGGATAAGCTTTTTCCACGAATACGCAACAGCAGCGAATTGACGCCAACTTCCCAGCACTCGCACCTTAGGCCAGTTAGGGCGAATGTAGCGCTTGAAGGTGTCGTCCTGGTCCAAAATAATATAGATCACTGCCTTACGGGACACTTCCTCTTTGCGGTTGGGATAGCGGGTTTCAATTGTTTTTAGAGCCCGCGCTATTGTGTTGGTTCCGCCCCAGGCCTGAAGGTACACGGGTCCCGGCTTGTTATCCAAAAGCACCTCTACGATACGTTGTGATCCTGGTGTTTCCTCCGACATATCGCCTACCTTTGCGATATTGCCGACGAAGACCTTCTTTCTCAGCTCCCCAGGGGGCGGGTAGCGCGGGTCGTGCTGCTTGAGAAGCGGATAGACTTTTGCGTAGCAATCGATATCGCGCTGTATCCAGGTTTCACCCGCCCACCGGTGTCCTTTCCAGTGAAATTTTGAGCTTGAATAGATAATGCCTTCCACTTCCCACTCGTTTACATAAAGCAAGAAACGAATCATAGAGCAACGATCGTCGATTTCGCCGTCTGTAGTTGCTATGATGCGCGGCCTGGGGGAAGACCGGGAAGCAACCCCTGCGAAGATGTTCTTCGCGCCGATAAAGCCAAGCAACAGAAGAAGGTAAAGGCAAAGTGTTCGGCACATATACATGCTCCTTTTCATCGTACAGGCCCGATATACTGCGTAGCTATAACCACATTGTCGAAAAAGACAATGTTTACCTTATTCTTCGTCCACCTGCCGGTGACGTACGTTTCAAGCGTCAGTGCATTAGCCCACAGGGTGGGACTTTTTCGCCAGTTGATGCCTTTCCAATGGCCCCGCAAGATGCCGTCGATCCAGAAGGCTTGCTCACCGTCGGGTTTCCCCGGGGTATTGTGTTTCAGCATGAATTCGGCACAGATCCATCGCCCGCGTACGATATTCGGTTGATCCGCCGGAGCGAAGCTGTTACCCCAGTACTTGCCATCTCGGCTTTGCGCCATAGTGTGCCAGTAGCTGTAGAAGTGCCAGCGTCCGGGCGGCGGCCACCTGGCCCAATTGCCCCACGGCTCAAGGGCTGTTGAGAATCGCTCATCACCGCGCGGTTTGATACCTGCTCCGCCGAATCCGCTCCACTTGCCTTTGCCTTTCAGGGATTTATTGGCGCGTAGCGTAACGAAGTGGTGGAGGTAATCGCACTGCCTGTCGAATTTAACATAGAAGCGTATGAATACCGTGGAGCTTGAAGGGAACCACTTGGTAAGTCCCCCTCCTGTGTTCTTCCCCAGCGTGGCGGTGACACGGAGCGTTCTGCGTCCTAAAAAAGGAGCCTCAGAGGAACAGGACACGTAGTGTAGGACTTCGCCTTTTGCGTTACGCTCACTGTCCCAGCGCCTGTCCTTTTCAAAGTCGTCTGCAAATATGACTGCAGGATCAGCTGCGATACCGTGGTCACCGGCGTAGCGTGCTGCAAGTCCCTTCCCTTGGGGAAGATCGCTTCGGGAAGCGAGGTTACGCACTCCCTTGGGATCACCCCCTGCAAGAAGCTCCGAGGTCGCCAGAACGACGCTTGCAACAGCAAGTGCACAGATCCTACGCACGTCGTCCATAGATCACTTCCACAGTGCTGTCCTGCGTCACCGGCAGCTTCGGCGTTTACCGCAGCATTATACCTGCAGCAGGCCGAGCACGAAAGCGCTGAAGAAACGAGGGTGACGAAGAAGTCGAGCTGCTTGCTACGGATACAGCAAAACGCTCCCCGCAAAGAACTTGAATCCCGACACCAAGCAGCACCATATGGCTACACGGTCTCCCGCTGCGGGTACTGACTGTAACGAAACTGTCCTCTGAGTTTCATGAGGCGCTTTGCTGAGGAGGGGTGGAAGGATCATACCTGTATCCTATTCCATGGACTGTGCGAATCACTACGGGGTGTTTTGGATCCCGCTCGATCTTCTTCCGCAACTGAGATATGTGCTGATCAAGGGTCCTGCTTTCAGGTACATAGTCTTCTCCCCAGCAGTAGTCAAAGAGGGCGTTTCTGCTTAGCACTCTCCCGCTGTTCTGGTAAAAGAGATAAAGGAGCTTCACCTCTCTGAGGCTCAGATCGATAACCTGTTCGCCTCGTTGCGCCCGAAGCTGCGCAGGGTATACGGTCAGATCGGCCATTTGGAACGACTCCGGCATGGTGGGATTCTCTTCTGCTGCAAGACACCTGCGGGTGACAGCTCTAATACGGGCAAGCACCTCTTTTATTCCGAAAGGCTTCACAATGAAGTCATCGCCTCCGAGCTCAAGGCCCAACACCTTATCGATCTCTTCTGATTTTGCGCTTATGAAAATAATAGGAACCTTGGAATTCTCCTGCCGGATTGCCTTGCAGACGCTGTAGCCGTCCACCCCGGGCATCATTACGTCAAGGCAAACGAAGTCAGGCTTTTGAGTGCGAAAGAGCCGCAGTGCTTCCCTGCCGTCGCATGCGGTAACCACCTCGTACCCTTCGCACGCAAGTACCTCAGCGAGTCCTTCCCGCGTGTGGCGGTCGTCCTCTGCAACAAGAACCTTCATGACGACACCTTTGGGGTATGAAGCCTGACCTGAAAAGTACAACCTCCCTCGCCGGACAGAAGCACGAGATCGCCGCCGTGCAGATGGGCGAGCTGCCGCGCGATCGCCAGACCGATGCCTGTGCCCGCGGCGCCCTCTGTAAGGCGGTCATCGACCCGCACAAAAGGCATGAAGATCTTTTCTCTCCACTTGCGGGGAATACCGGGGCCTTCGTCGCGAACCGTAATCACAGTAGAGTCGTTCTCATGCCTGCTTGTGATTACAACAGAGGGACTGCCGCGGGCGTACTTCTCAACATTGCTGAGCAGGTTCCCAACGATTTGGCTTACTACATCCGGATCAAAGCGTACCCGATTGCCTGCCGCGGGACGGAAATCCGCCTTGATTCCTTTGTCGTTCAGTGCAGGCGTGAATTGTTCAATCACAGAACGCACGGTTTCATCAACAATCCCCGGCTGAGGACGTATCTTGAAGACGTTGCGCTGCGTGCGTGAGAAGCTCAAAATGTTTTGAATCAGTCTGCTCAGGCGGGAAGTTTCTGAGATGATCACATCAAGGTGCCGGCGGGCTCTGGGATCGGCTTCGTGGTAGTAGCGGCTCAAAAGCTCAGCATACATGCGAATATTGGTTAGAGGCGTTTTGAGCTCGTGCGACACCTGGTTGACGAAGTTCACCCGTTGGGCTGCCTCACGAAGCTGACGTACGTTCTCACGATAGAAGTAGACCGCCAACCCGATCAGGGCAAGTCCCAGAGCCCCAAGCCCGGAGAGGAACGTCACTGTTGTTCGAACGCTGAATAGCCTGCTTAACCGTGCAGGCGGCAGGAAGTACTGAAGCTTCCAGCTTGAAAGCGGGTAGTTCAAATAGAGCGTTGCGTCAGGGGGTATATCCTCCGGGGGATCGTAGCCGCCCCACTGGTAGAGGATTTGATCTTTTGAATCAAGCAAGCGTATGCGCGAGGCACTGGCAACGTTTTTCCATGCCGGCGTTTCAGGGAGCCTGTTGAGAAGATCGGAAAGCAGGCGCGCACGATTAAGTTCAATACCCAGTACGAATCCTGAGGCAAGTCGTTTCCAGAAAAGAAGGTGAAGACCGCTTCCCCAGTACCATGTATACCAGCCTTCAGAGATCGACTCGTGTTGGATCAGTGCCCTGGTGCGTTTTTGCACCACAGGTGCCTTCTCTTCTTGGCGGTAAAATTGCTGCTTGTCCTTCCATATTTGGCCTGCCCGCCTGAGAAAGAGCTTCTCTGATTCGTCCAAAGGCCCGAGTGGCGGAGGGTGAAGGCGCTTTCCCTTTGCGTCGAGAAGGAAAACTTGTTCTGCAAGGGGCTCGTTCAGAAGCCACCTACGCAAGGAGGATGTGGTCAGAGAAAGAGTGTCGGCAGTGCGGCTCAGGGCGCGTTTTCGCTCCTCAAGAAAGCTCTCGATGGCGTCCCTTGCAGACGCAAGCTCCTTCTGGAGGAATGCATCGAGGCTGGCGCGCACAAGCCGGCGTTCTCTTCGTACCCCCTCAATGCCGATCCACAGCATCAGCACAAGGGGCGTGAGGACGATAAAGACAAAGATACTACCGAGTCTGCGCCTCACCTTCGCTGTGCACGTCTCATTGACTGCTGCTCCACCAAACGCTTACGGTGCTTCAACCAAGTGGGGCTGTCAAGTTGCTGGAGTGCCTCTTGCTGTTCTTCCGCCAATTTCTTAAGCCGCTTCGATTTGAACCGAATTGCGTTTGAAAGCACATAGGCCTTGTTCTCATTGAGCAGCTTGCGGGCCTCCTCAATCATACCACGATCGCGGTACCTCATAGCCCTTTCGCTGTTATCCACAGCAATTTGCTCGACCACCGCGGCCATAACCGAAGGATCGACGCTCTTCTGGACGATCTCCTCTGAATCTGAGAACTTAAGTGAAATACTGCCTCTCAGACTCTGCGTGCGTTTCAGCTTCATGTTGAAGTACGAGACCTCAACTGCGAGCGCACCGGCCATAGTTGCGCCTGCCTGCTGAGGCGGGATCTCGCACTCAAGTAGTATAAACGTCTCTTGCTCACTGTAAAGCTGATTGAGGCGCACTATGACCTGCCGGCCGTCAAAGGTCGCCTGGCGTCCCAGCACGCGGACAGGGCGAATGCCGTGTCTGCACGTGATCGTCACGTACACATCTTGAGCGGCAACCGCCAACACGTCACCGAGCTCTCTGTTGAAAATACGTACCAGATCCGCGGGACTTTCTGCAAAGTAGTGCATGCCATCGCTTGCGAGGGCAAGCCGTGCCATAAGATCTTCGTTGTAGCCCAATCCAAGACCCACGGTAGAGACCGAGATTCCTTCTTTGGCAAGGGAGCACGCCAGTTCGCCCAACTCGGCCGGTGAGCTCGGCCCCACGTTGGCAAGGCCGTCCGAGATGAGGATGATTCTGTTCACATAGCTCGGATCTTTGAACTTCCGGATCTCAGCTGCTCCCTTGCTGACTCCTGCAAAGAGCGCGGTCTGGCCCGTTGCCTCAAGCCGAGCCACCGCATTGAGCACCGACTGCCGGTCGGTGAGTCTAGTCGCAGGAACAAGGACCTGCACCGTATGGTTGTAGGCGATCACAGAGGCGATATCGCGGCTTGTGAGCCTTCCAATAGCCGAGGCTGCTGCTTCTTTCGCCTTTCGAATCTTCTCTCCGGCCATGGATCCTGAGCGATCGATCACAATAGCCAGATTCACGGGAGGCCTTTCACTCTCTTGCAAAAAGGCAAAGCCCCGCAGACGGATCTTCAGGTACGCGGTGCACGTCTTCGCCGCCGGGAGCACGGACTGTCCAAGCGAGAGCTGGAGGCGCACCTGCTGCCCGCAAAGCTCATGTGATAGCACAACGGCCGCAACCGCAAGACAAAGGAGTCTCAATTTCTGCATGGCTCTTCCTCCTATTTGTTAGCGAATGACAGCCACGGAATCACTGTGAGCTGCTTCTATAGACTATACGCCGGAGGATTGTCAGGTGGTCAGATAGGTGTAAAAAGTATGTAAAAGATTTGTAAAAGGTGCCCTATTTGCCGTCTCCGAGGGCTCAGGGAAGTGGGGTCTTGAATATCCAGGCCGTCTTCTCAGGAGGAAATCCGTTGGCACCGTACCCGCTTTCAAACTTTTTCAGGTCCTGTGAGGCTGCGTCAAGCATGCACGCTGTGGCCAGCTTGTCTATCTGTCGGGGAACGCCGGCTGTGTACTCGTGTATAAGAAGTACTCAAGTCGACTGGTTTTTTATATAAGTGTGCATGATTCGTAGAATCTTTTTCTCGTTCGCGGTCAAGACT
>CAZGYL010000036.1:0-15971 GCA_964529985.1 uncultured Planctomycetia bacterium
TCGGAGGTCCCGCAGAGTACCCCCTGCGGCGCAAGTACCAAAAGCGGCAAAAAGAGCAACCACAGCCTGAATTTGGGCTCAAAAGGATCCATACCGCGGACCTCCGATTTCACAAAACTTTTTTCGACCCTTGCTTTTCGTCAACCGGGCTCCTGCTTCACGCTTCAGGCCTTCATGCTAAGACCCGACTCGTGCCGCGTAAAGTATAAAGTCCTTCAGTCCGACACGAAAGACGCTACCCGTCGGTACTTGAGAGCTTTTCTTCAAGCCTTACGGCACGGCCGAAGCGTTCCAAACGGAAGGAAGTCCCTTCAGGGGCTTTTCGCCTGAGTAAAGCTTCGGTTTCCGGATGGCAGGTGAAAAAGAGGATCTGCTGCCCGCTTGCTCTTCGGCCTATAAGTTCGGCCACAGCTTCGGCCCGTTCGGGGTCGAAGTTCACGATCACATCATCCAAAACAAGAGGAAGCCGGCTGCCGCGCCTGCAGAACTCGCCTGCCAGTGCAAACCGCAGGCAAAGATACAGCTGCTCGGCCGTACCGCGACTCAAAGCGCCAGGTTGGAGAAACTCGCCGCTCCGGCGTTCGACCTCAAGCTCTCCGCGGTCGTTTACAATGATCCTGCCGTAAAGCCCGTCTGTTACGGTCTTAAAAAGTTCCGAAGCTTCCTTAAGAACCGCAGGCTGTCTGGTTCTCGTAAAAGCTGTAAGTGTTTCCCGTATCAGGCCTGAGGCCGTCTGCAAAACGATCCACCTATCCAGGAGCCGCCTCAGGTTCTCCCTGGCCACCTCGAGCTCAAGCTCAACGGCGGGCACATCGGCGGATTCTTCAAGTCTTTCTCTGTCGCGCTGCACATCCCGCAGTCGCCCGATGACCTCATCCCGCGCAGCCTCGCATTCCTGAAGCGCTTCCCGGGTGCTCTGCAGTTCCTCTTCCCAAGCCGTCACACGTCCCGAAGCCAGCTCCTCCTTCAACTTCAAATCCGAGCCCAACTGTAAACTCAGCCTGCGTTCAAGCTCCCCTATCTTTTCCTTCAGAGTCCTGCGCTCTACGAAGATGCGGTGTCTCGTGCGGAAATCCTCTTCGTCTTGAGCGCCTGCGCACGCAAAAAGAGCTTCGAGTCTTTCTTCGGCCTCCTTGACCTCGTTCTCTGCACTCTCAAACTTCTTCTCAAGCCGCGTTTTCTCCGACTTAAGTCTTGAGGCGTTCTCAGCCTCGTTTCTTGCTTCCCTGCACGCCCGCGCCAAATCGCGCATAGCCGATATCAAGTCGGGGCCGGAAAGCTCAGCCTCTTCCTTCCGGCCGGCACGCGCAAGAAGTCCACGGGCTTGCGTCTCCCACTCCTTTATCGCCTTCCTGACTGCTTCCAGTTCTTCAACAAAATCATTCCGCCTCCCCAAGCGCTCCTTAACGACTTGGAGTTGCCTGAAGAAAGCGTCGGCGCTTTGAGGAGTAACTGTTGCAGGTAAGCCTGCTTCCGCTCTAAGGGTTTCCCAGCGCTTGAGTAACTCAGCGGTTTTTGAGTGTCCCTTTTTCTCCGGGCACGAAATCTTTCCATGTTTACCTATGAGCCGGCCGACCTCCTCCATTCTCCCGCGCAGTTCCCCGATTGAAACGACTTCAACTCCTCCCTCCTCTCCGGTGCCGCTCAATTCTTCCCGCAGCAACGCAAAGTCCCGGGAGATCTCTTCCTCTGCTTTCAAAAGACGCTCTTCCGAAGCAGCGAGGCTTGCCTTTCTTTCTTTGAGAATTTCTTCTGTGCGCACCCGGCGGCGCCTTAATTCAAGCAACCTGAAAAAGCCGAATATCGCGGTTCCAGCACCCGATACTAACAAGAGGGCCGCCACTGCATACCGGCCTGAGAAAAAACTCAAAGCCGCTGCCGCAAAAAGCACGGCCGAAAGGACGAAAGGAAGGAATTTCTCTCCTCTCCCGAGGCCCGGAGCGGTAAGTTGAAAAGCCTCAAAATCCGCCTTACGCGCTGCTAGTTCTTCTCTTCCGCGCTCCAGGGCCCGCACCTTGTCTGAAAGTTCTTCCAGCCTCCTGCGGAGCGCATCTCTTGCTCCGACCACCTCCGCTGCAAACCGGCTTATCTGCTCCTGCCGCGGTACCGAATCGTCGACCGCCCCGAGCCTCTCCTCGTCCCACCCGGGGCCCAGGCTGCCGAGCCCCTCCTGAAGTTCGCGCCGTGCCCGCTCCAGGCGGGCTGAAAGATCGGCCTCCTTCCGGAGCCGCTCAAGCTGGGAGGCGCCCTGCCTTTCTACGTACTCCGCTTCACTTGCAAGAGGGAGAAGCTCAGGTTTAAGCCTTTCCGCACGAAGGCGGAGCTCTTCTTGGACGCCTCTAAGCTCTCCAAGAAGCTCGTAGCGTTTCTTGCGCGCCTGCTTGAGTTCCTCAAGCAATCCGGCGAGTTTCTCCATCCCGTCGTCCGGGAAACTTTCAACAACAGGTAGATCCTTGAGTTTGTCCTCAAGATCTTTCTTATCCCGCCAGACAGGCCAAAGATCCAGCAGGCGCTTCAGCCGGGCCTCCTTGGTCCTGAGCGCTTCGCGCCTCTGTCCAAGTTCCTTCTGCCTGTCTTTAAGGGAATCTTCGCTCAAAAGAAGTTTTTCATAGGTTTGAGCTTCTTTCCGAGCCTCGGAGAGTCGCACCCTCAACTCTTTTATCGCCTTAAGCTGCCTGCGGATTTCTCCGCTTCTCGGGGCCAAAAGCGCCCGCGCCTCCTTCTCAAGCCTTTGCAGAGCTTTGCGCGCGGAAGCCCCGGCGCCTGTTATTCCGGCTGTGAAGATACGGTCGCGTACACCTTCGGCCTGAAGATTCTCAAAGGCTGCAAGCTCAGCGAGATCAAAAGCGAAGATCGTCCGGAAGAGTCTTTCGTCCGCTCCGCCCAACAGCCTGCGAAGATCGGTTTCCGTTCCTTCCGTCCCGTCGGGCCATTTGATCTTGAACGCTTGCCTTCTGCCGTCCCGCAGCCGCTCAACAACCACTGTGCCTTCGGAGACCTCAAGAAAAAGCCGGCCGCCGTGACGGCCTCCTCTAAGCGGCACGTAGCGCCCGTCCGCTCTGCGGCCGGAGGGAAAACCGAAAAGCACCTGCCGCACAAAAGCAAGCAGAGTGGTTTTCCCGGCTTCGTTCGGTCCCAAGAATATGTTGAGCCCCGGGCCGAGTCCCGTGATCTGAAGGTCGTGAAAAATCCCGAAGCCTTCGATATGCAGTCCCTTGAGTATCACTGCTCGCTCTCTCCCTCTTCAAGCAAGTGGAGCGCGTGATCCCGGGCCTCCTCAAGGTGTCCGGAGGTGCCCGGCTGCAAGGCCTCAAGAGGATTCACGCCGAGCGTACGCTTTAGTTCGAGCGACGGCAGGTTCCCCAGATATGATTCTTTGAATTTCTCCCACCGGGATAAGTCACCGGCAAGCTCCTCGGCAAGCTTAATCAAATCGGCGGAGAAGTCGCCTCGATTGCGCAGAGCTTCCAAATCGAAGACAGCCTTTGTATCGTCTACAAGATCCTGCCACCAGAGGAAAGGCTCTTCAACCGTGCTTTCCGCACGAAGCTCTTGAAGCAGCCCCTCCAGTGCGCCGTCGCACCTCAGGTCCCGAACCAACTCCCCCCGCCCGCACAAGAGCACGCGCACAATAAGGCTCCGGCCTTCGCTTCGAGCAAGAAGGGCCTCCCCTTCCCTGCGCAGCCTGCCACCCAAAGAAGGCAGATCCCGGATTCCGCGGATATCAAGCTTCAGAGTTACAAAACGCACCAGATCCAGAGCTACGGGCTCCACATTTCGGATCCGCCCTCCTGCAACTCTCACGAGCACAGCCCCTTTTGCACCCTGTTCACTCGGCTTCGGGCTCCGGCCTTGGAGATTGCCCGGATAAACAACCCAGGGAGAGTCCGAACAAAGTATGGATCTGCGGTGCACGTGTCCGAGCGCCCAGTAGTCCATTGAGGCTCTCTTGAGATCTTCAAGCTCGCAGGGACTGTAGGGAGCATGCTCGCTGTTTGACCCTACGTTGCAATGCAGAAGTCCTATGTGAATTCCAGGCGATTCCCGCCTTCGGAAAAGCCGCGCTAAGTTCTTCCGGACTTCGGGCTTCTCGTAGCTGATCCCGTAAACAGTTGCAAGAACCGTCCCGTTGCGCGTTACGCGGGCGTCTTCTACGCGGCCGCTGGGAAAGATTTTCACCTCGGGGGGCCATGAACGTACCGCGTTCCAGCCCCCGAGCGGGTCATGGTTGCCGTGCACAATAAAAGTGCGAATGCCTTGTTCGGCGAGGCGTTGCACTCCGCGCGCAAATCGAAGTTGGGCGCGAACCCCCCGCCGCGGCCCGTCATAGAGGTCACCCGCAAGCAGTATGAAGGCTACGCGTTCCCGCAGCGCAAGCTCCACAAGCCGGTCGAAAGCTTTGAGCGAAGCGTCCCTGAGCACCTCCGCCAATTCAGGTCGCACCCGCGCAAGCCCCTGAAAGGGAGTATCGAGGTGTAGATCGGCTGCGTGGAGGAACGAAAAATTCTGTCCGCTCATAATGCGATATCAGCTCCTTAGTGGCTGTATTCTACATGACGGGAGGCACTTAGTGGATGTAAGGACGCAAAAATCTACCCCACCGGCGGTCTTCGGCCTGCCGGCGCACAGCTGCTTGCCGCCTGAGCGGCTGAGCCGCAAAATCGAGGGGCTATGCGTCCGCTGTTGCGATTGATTCCTTACCTGCGGAAGGAGTGGAAATCCCTCTGTACGGGTTGCTTGAGCATTATAGCCGGCAATCTGCTTGCAGTGGCTGCCTGGGACCGGGTTATGGCCGCGGTCGACAGCTTTGCTGCACCAGGCACAACCGCCTCGGAGGTTCTGCGGGGAGCGGTCGTTTCGCTCGGTCTTTTTCTGCTTGCGGCGATCTTCCGCTTTCTCATGCGCTACTTTATAAGCGGAGCTTCCAGGCGCATGGAGTTTGAACTCCGCAATGACCTTTTCGCCAAACTTCTTTCCCTCTCCCCTTCCTATTACGACCGGCGCAGCACCGGCGACATCATGTCGCGTGCTACAAACGATTTGGAGGCTGTTCGATCCGTACTCGGCCCCGGCCTTCTTTATCCGATCAATGCGGTCGTCCTGCTCCCTTCAGTGCTTCTTCTCATGTTCAAGATCAGCCCCACGCTTACCCTTTTATCCCTTCTTCCCCTTGCCGTGGGCCCCATCCTGGTGCGGTCGTTCAACAAGGTCACCCACCGCAGATTCAAGGAGATTCAGCGCTTCACCGGGGATATGAGCGAAAGGGTGCGCGAGCACCTCACGGGAATCCGGATCGTAAAGGCCTTCTGCCGCGAAGAGATCGAGTCTCAAAGGTTCCTTGAAATGAACCGCGAGTACCGCAGCCGGCAAATGGCTCTTGCAAAGGTGCAGGGGGTCTTCTTCCCGCTCTTGAGGCTCGTTGTTGCAGCCGGACAAGTTCTGATCGTCTATTTCGGGCTTGCGCTCATGGAGTCCCAAGGCGGACTGACTTACGGCGGGCTTTTCGCTTTCATAGGCCTTCATGCCGAACTTGCCTGGCCCATGATAGCTTTCGGCTGGGTGACGAACGTGCTTGAACGCGGGGCGGCCAGCATGGCCCGCCTTGCTGAGATCTTCGACGCTCAAAGCCCGGTGCCCTCACCGGCTTTTCGGAGGACCCGCTCGCCGAGCGTGCCGCGCCTTCAGGGCCGAATCGTGTTCGCCGACTTGAGCTTCTCCTATAACGGCAGGGTCGTTCTCAAAGGGTTGAACCTGCAAGTCGAACCGGGCTCGACCGTAGGAATCGTGGGGCCCGTAGGGTGCGGCAAGACGACATTGCTCAGGTTGATCGCGAGGCTCTATCCGGTGGAGCGCGGCCATCTCTTTCTTGACGGGTGCGATATCAACGATCTGCCTGTCGATCTGCTCAGGAACTCACTCGGGGTGGTGCCCCAAGAACCTTTCCTCTTCTCTGAGACGATACGCGAAAACATATACTTCGGCCTAGCGGAAGACAAACGCGACGAACGGCGGCTTGCTGAGGTCGTCCGAAGAACCGAGCTTGCCTCTGAGATAGAATCCTTCCCCGACGGGCTTGACACCTTGCTTGGTGAGCGGGGAATCAATCTTTCCGGAGGGCAGAAACAACGCGTGTGCCTGGCCAGAGCGCTTATACGAAATCCGCCGATCCTTCTGCTTGATGACTGTCTTTCGGCTGTGGATGTGCAGACCGAAAAACGCATTCTCAACCACCTGCGCAAGGAGCTCACCGGGCGCACGGCCTTGCTTGTCTCCCACCGCGTAAGCACTGTTGCAGCCGCCGACCGCATTTACGTGTTTGACGAGGGAAGAATCGTGGAGGAAGGCACACACACGGAACTTATCGCTCTCGGCGGACTTTACGCGAAATTGGCCGAGCGGCAACGGCTGCTTGAAGAATTAGAGGGCGGTTCCGAAGCAAACAATGGTGGGAACAATGGGTCGGGCCGGTGAGGAGAACAGCCGGGGTGAAGCTGCAGCTCCGACTGAGAACGGCAGATCCACCCGCGTGCTGATAAACGCCTTTTGGCCCTTTGTGCGGCCCTACCTGGGGCTCATGCTCCTTGGAGCTCTGCTTTCTGTTCTGAGTGCAGCCCTGGATTTGGCCGGTCCGGCGCTTGTCCGCAGGATCGTAGATACTGCAACCGAAACGGGCTCGGCTGCAGCCGCTCGTCCGCTTGTCCTCATTTGGTGCGCGGTCATTCTGGGTACAAGCCTCCTGAATGTTCTTATCAGAATACTTGTAACCTGGACCGGGCAGAGCGCTGTTGCAGACCTCCGCCAAGCGCTTTTTGATCACATTCAAGCCCAAGATGTGCGCTTTTTCGACAAGAACAAGGTGGGCCGCCTTCTGACACGTATCATGAGCGATGTATCTGCGTTTAACGAATTGCTCACTATGGGCATACCGACCTTCTTCCGCGATCTGTTGGTTCTTGCCGGGATCGTGGGCGCCCTTTTCCTGCTCAACGCCCGTCTTGCCGCCGTGCTTTCCGTATGCTTTCCACTGCTTGCTCTCTGCACGTGGGCTTTCAGCCGCGCAATAAGGGTCTTCTATCGCAGGACCAGGCTTCGTCTCGCCGCTCTGAATGCGTTTCTCCAGGAACACCTGGCAGGTATGTCCACCGTTCAGCTTTTCGGCCGTGAAGAGGCCAGGCACCGCAAATTCGGCCGGCTGAACGCCTCCCTGCGCGATGCCCACCTGGGCACGGTTCTTGTTTTTGCACTTCTTTTTCCCACCCTTGAAGCTGCAACCGCTCTGGGGGTCGCTCTTATTTTGTGGCAGGGAGGCTTGGGGCTTCTTCATGGAGGAGTTACTTTCGGAGTGCTTACAGCTTTTCTCATGTATTTGAAGCGTTTTGTTATGCCTATCCGCGATCTTGCTGAAAAGTTCAACATGATCGAATCCGCCCGAGCCTCGGCCGAACGCCTTTTGGATCTCTTTGCAACAAAGCCCACGATCACGGATCCGGAGGAGCCTGTGGTACCCGAACCGTCCGGGGAGGTAGTTAAGTTCGAGAGGGTTTCCTTTGCATACGAGCCGGGGAAGTGGGTTCTTGAGGATGTCTCCTTTTCCGTGGAACGTGGAAAAACCGTCGCCATAGTGGGAGCGACCGGTGCAGGCAAAAGCACCCTTGTGAGCCTCCTTCTTCGTTTTTATGACGTGACAGCGGGCAGAATCCTCTTTGACGGCGTGGATATCAGGCGCATGAGCCAACGAGACCTACGCTGCCGTACGGCTGTCGTGCTGCAGGATATACTGCTCTTCCAGGGTACGATCGAGGACAATATTCGGTTCGCGCGGCCGGATCTTCCGGAAGAAGCGGTCAGGCGCGCAGCGCTTACCGCTCGCGCCGACACGTTCATCAGGCGCCTGCCCGGAGGCTATGATCACGTCCTGGGCGAGGGTGGAGCAACTCTTTCAACGGGCCAAAAACAGCTGCTTGCTTTTGCAAGAGCGCTTGCAGCCGATCCCGAGCTTCTGATCCTGGACGAAGCGACCGCCAACATAGACGCTGAGAGCGAGGCTTTGATTCAGGAGGCGCTCCAGCGGCTGCTTGCGGGGCGGACCGCTCTTGTGATCGCACACCGCCTCTCTACGATCCAGCGGGCCGACAAGATTATAGTCCTCCAGAAGGGCCGAGTGAGGGAGGTAGGCACTCACGCGGAGCTGCTTGCCCGAGGCGGGCTTTATGCGAAGCTCTGTAAGCTTCATGAGCATGGAGGCGCTTAAAAGGAAGCAACCGGGTCGTCGAGAAGCGGCGCACGCACGCCGGGGTGGCCTTGAATCGTGACCCAAGGCTCGATATACTGATCTGTTCCGCTTCGCCGACCCTCGGCGTTCGGCCTGGCTCAGAGGGTCCTCAGGTTTTCGCGAAGTCAGGCCGATAACCCTAAGAGAGGCCTCCCGGCGGGGCCTCCCGTGGAAGAAACCGGATAGCTGTGGAAAGGAAGGTTCCCCCCCTACGGGGCTCCCTTCCGCAAACCTGCAAGGAGGAGGTGTGCGGTGAGGCAGCTTCGACACTCAATCCCGCTTGTGGTTTTCTTTGTGTCTGTTCTGGCCCTTGTTGCAGCAGCTGGAGAGGAGCCCGTCGTAAAGGCGGTGACTTCGTCTCTCGGCATCGAGTTTCACGGCAGGCTTAAGGCGGACATGTCGTACGACGACTCGAGTACTTATCCCGGTGAGTATATTCTGTGGGTCAACCAGGAACACACCGGTCGCCGGACGACAAACGATGACGAGTTCAACATGACGGCGAGGGAGACCCGCCTTTGGTTCATCTTCAAAGGTCCGCAGATGGGGCCGATCCGCACCGGGGGAAAGGTTGAGTTCGATTTTGAAGCTTCAAACGCTCCTTCCAATAAAGCGAAGCTCATGCTGCGCCGCGCCTATATCGAGGCCGATTGGCGGGATTTGGGGCTCACCCTGCTTGCGGGTCAACATTCCGATGTCTTTTCGCCGTTGTACGCCTACACGCTTAACTATACGGTAGGCTGGCAACAGGGAAATATCGGATACCGCAGGCCGCAGGTTCGTTTGAGTAAACGCTTCGACTGCGACGGTTTCGGCCTTGATCTGGCCGGTGCTTTGGCTCGAACCGTAGGCGGTGAGACCCTGTCTGGCATACGAAGCGATTACGGTGAGGATTCCGGGCTGCCCGTACTTGAAGGTAGAATCGGCCTGCGCTTGCCATGCCTCGGGACCAAGCAAATGAATCTCGGCGTTTCAGGCCATTGGGGTAAAGAGCAGGTTGATATCAGTGACGGAGCAAACAAGAACATCGAGACTTACTCGATCAACCTCGATGCCAAGCTGCCCATCGATCTTGAGGAATCGATCGGGCCTTTCGGACTTCAGTTCGAGCTTTCGGGCGAACTTTTCTTCGGCCAGAACCTCGACAACTACATGGGAGGCATCGCCCAAGGCATAAATCCGAACACGTGGAAAGGTATCAAGACGGCCGGCGGCTGGGGCCAGATCGCCTACTTGGGAATCAAGAAGTGGCGCTTTGTTGTCGGCGGCGGTATTGATAATCCCTACAGCAGGCAGGTTCCCGCCGGTGGACGTGTCTCCAACATGTGGATTTTCTGCAATGCCGTGCACAACCTGACGCGTCACCTGCAGGTAGGCGTCGAGTACACGTATGCCGAGACGGGGTACGTCGGGCCCAACGGAACTGACAATAGAGTTCAGTTCTCAATGATCTATAACTTCTAAGGACGAGTACGGAAAAGGCGAGTGAAAGCAGCTGATATTTAGGCCCTCCTTTCTGGACGTCGCGGCGGCCGGTTCGGGAAACGGACCGGCCGCCCGTTTTTTGCAGGGAAACGGTCTCTTCCCTCACCGCAAGGAAGGCGGTTTTGAAGGAAAGCTCTTCTATCCGCCGGCGGTCTTGACCCCCCGCCGGGCAAGCTCAGCGGTCAGTCGGCTCCTCAGCTCCCGACGCAGTTCTTTGAAGCGGGGCGAGGAAGCCAGGTTTTCCATTTCCCCGGGGTCGTTCTCAAGGTCGGTGAGCATCTCTCCAGGCTTTCCCACATCGAAAAGCGCATACTTGTAGCGTCCGGTGTGAATCAGAAAACCGATCTGATCTTCAAGGAAAAGCTCCTGCCTCCACGATTTCACAGTGCTTCCCTCAAGGAGAGGTCTGAGACTCCTTCCGGGCAGATCGGCTGGTGCTTTTACGCCCGCCAAATCGCAAAGAGTGGGCAGCAGGTCAAGGCCGTTGCTTACCAGATGTTCTCTGTCCACACGGCCGCCTTGTATCGTTCCTTTCCAGGAAACAAGGAAAGGAATGCGCACGGCCTCCTCGTAAAACACCGTTTTGTGCTCCATGCGGTGAGCGCTGTCCATGTCACCATGATCACTTGTAAAAACAACCAGAGTGTCTTCAGCAAGGCCTGATTGCTCAAGCGCCTCAAGCACGATCCCGATTTGCCGATCCACCCGCTCGGTCAACCGGCAGTAGAGCCACCTGTGAAGGCGCCACATTTCCGGTGTCCATTTTTCGCGCACGTACCTTCGAAACGGCCGCAGATCAAGCAAGTAACCGATCGCAGCAGGCTCACCTCGGGTGGGTTCGAAATTCGGAGGGAGACGGGGAGCGTGCTTCTTAACGAAAGAGGCTATACCCTGTCGCCTGGCCTCTTCAAGAACCGACTCGCAGACCCGGGAATCCAAATTCCCGATCTTCGGCTTCCCCCTCGACACGTTGTAATCATTAAGAGCCATGTAACAAATATCATGCGGATTTATGAACGAGACGAAAAGCAGAAAAGGCGTTCGGTCGGGGTCCCTGCGGTCCTTACCTTCCTCCCTCAGAAAGGCCGCGCAACGCCGCGCAAGTTCGAGCCTGCGGTCTCGTGTTATGTAGTTGTACCCGCAACGCCTGATGTCAGCCATCGCCCCGGGAAGGTGGACTTTCCCGCCGTAGTAAGTCCGCCAGCCCGCACGCCGGAAAACGGCCCCCAGGCTCCTTCGGGCGAAACGCTCGGTCGCAGCACGATCCACCCGGGATTCGTTGAACCGGCAGCCGACCGCGGTCGGGAAACGCCCCGTCTGCAGGCTGAACCTTGAAGGAACGCAAACCGGGTTCGTGCAGTAAGCGCGCTCGAATCGAACTCCGCTTGCGGCCAAAGCATCAAGGTGAGGCGTTTTGAGATCATTGTTGCCCGCGCAGCTCAGCATACCTGCGTGCTGCTGATCAGTCATTATGAAGAGGATATTCGGGCCCTTGGGCCTGCTGCGCGCGCCGGAAAGTGCAGCGCCTGCAGCGACCGATCCTGCAAGAAACGCCCGCCTGCTGAGCCTACTGTTGCTGCTCACAAGAACCTCCTTTCGATCCGGGAAAGCTATACGCGCACCTTGATCGATTATACGTGTGGAGATTCCGCTGTGGCCAGAGGTCTAAAGCGTCACTCCCTCTTTCCAAAGTCCGATTTGCCGGTCCCCTCTTTTCTCGCTGCAGGTCGACTTTTCCCCTGAGGCCACTTCGATAAGCAGCGAAAGGAGCTCTCCTGCAAGCTCTTCGGGTTCGGCGCCGCTTGCCGCCCGGCCGGCATCGAAATCGATCCACCCGGGCTTCGTGCGAGCAAGCTCGGTCCTGCTTGAGACTTTTATCGTAGGTGCGGGAAAGCCGAGAGGAGTTCCTCTTCCGGTTGTAAAAAGGATCAGGGTCGCACCGCTTCCAACCTCAGCCGTACCTGAAACAAGGTCGTTTCCAGGAGTGGCAAGAAGCGCAACTCCGGGACCCTTAACCGGATCTCCATACTTAAGAACCTGGGTGATCGGCCCTCTTCCCGCCTTTTGCACCGCGCCGAGCGATTTTTCCTCAAGCGTGGTGATACCTCCTTCGAGGTTTCCGGGCGAAGGATTTTCATTCAAGCTGCAACCCCATGATCGAAAGTTTTCGTCAAACCGGCTTATAAGAGCGAGCAGCTCTTTCCTCAGTCCCTCGCTTGAACACCTTGCGAGCAGGTACCCTTCAGCACCGACGATCTCGGGAATCTCGGCCAGAATAACCGTCGCCCCCCACCCGACGATCATATCGGAAACCATTCCAACTACGGGATTGGCTGTAATTCCGGAGAAGGCATCCGATCCACCGCACTGAAGCCCCACAACAAGGTCGCGAACGGAGCAAGGCCGCCGTTCCGCCGACCGGGCATACTCAGCAAGCCGCTCCAAAGCAGCCGACCCGGCAGCCAGTTCATCTGCCGCCTGCTGGGCTTCGAGCACCTCGAGGCGTTTCCCAACGATAAGATCTTGCCTGGAAACAAGCTCCCACACCCGGTTGTTTTCGCACCCGAGGCCCAAAAGCAAAACGCCTCCTGCGTTCGGGTGCCGAGCAAGTCCGGCGATAATGCGCGCCGTTCTGTCAAGGTCTTCACCCGCTTGACTGCAGCCGAAAGGGTGAGTGAAAGCGTAGGCGGGAATATCCTGCGGGTGATCCCTGCGCCAGGCAGCGGCGATCTGCTCTGCGAGACGATTCACACAACCGACGGTAGGCAGGATCCAAAGCTCGTTGCGGGTGCCCACGGCACCGCTCTCGCGAGGGTAGCCCATAAAGATGGGCGGAGGTTCCCGGGGTTCGGGCATCTCGGGAGCCGGACCCTGCCTGAGCTGCCGTTCGGTTAGCGCGGAGCGCAGATTGTGCGTGTGCACCCACGCCCCGGGCTCTATCACTCTGCTTGCCTTGCCGATAGGGGCTCCATATTTGAGGACAGGCTCCCCGGGTCCGATTCGTTTCAGTGCGATCTTATGGCCCTGCGGCACGCTTTGGAGCAATCTCAAACGCCCGGCAGTGCAAGTCACCTCTGCTCCGGCTTCAAGGCCGCAAAGAGCAACCGCCACATTATCCCGGGGGTGTAACTTAAGAATCACTTTTCGGCACCGCTGCCCGAGTTGCTAAAAAGTACGGAAGAAGACCGCTTCGGATTCAAGATATAAAACCTTTCAGCTTCCGCGCCAAGAGGGTTTCCGGCAATGCCTTCCTTTGCTTTTGCTCCGGGTCGGCCGGTGATACCATTTTAGTTCTTGGAGAATATGCCCGGACGAAACTTCGCACTTCACGATTACGAGCGCTACCTCCTTCAGGTCGGTGAGGCCGCCTACATAGATTGTACGCGCCGCTGCGATCCGGCGCGCATCAAGGCGGTGTGGGAGAACCTCGGAGCGCTTTACAGGACTTACGGCGCTCCCTGGATCGTACAGCTCTGGACCAAGAATCCGAAAGGCGTTCTCAAGCATGGTGGGCCTTTGCTTAGGAAGCTCAGGGAAAGCGGAACGACTCTTACATGCCAGCTTACGGTCACAGGTCTTGCGGGTACGAAATTCGAACCCCTTGTGCCTCGCCAAGCTTTTCAAGCTGCAAGAAAACTGATTGAGCTTCTGGGCGGACCCGAGCATGTAACCTGGCGGTTTGACCCGATTGTGCCGGGCCTGGAGAACCTCAAGCGGTTTACTCAGCTTGCCCCGCAAGCCGTTGAACTTGGAATCCGCAGACTTGTGATCAACTTTGTCTGCGAGCCCGGCAAGTACCGCAGAGCGGATAAGCGTCTGGCAAGCCTGCTGCCTTACTGGCGAGAAGGACTACCGGGTATTCCTACAGATTGGCGCGAAGAAACCGCCCGGCAAATACTTTCGCTTGCAGATCCGCTGGGCTTCTCGGTACATGTCTGCGCTGAGTCCGCCCACCTCCGCAGCACGGTTCCCGGCCTGGGCCGCGCTGCATGCGGAGATTTTGATTGGTTCTGTTCCCTTTCGGGTAAAAGGCCTCCTGCAGTCCGCGGGCGCGGCAGCAGACCGGGTTGCGGTTGCGCTCCTTACTTCGACGTAGGCTCTTACGGCTTCTGGCGCAAATGCCACAGGTGCGCCTATTGCTACGCCGGCTGAATCGCACCTCCTACCGGCACCGGTGCCCGCCCCTACTTGCCGGGGTTCTGTTTTACCTCCTCCACCTCAAGATTATCAAAGAAGGAAGCTGCATCAGCCTTTGTCCACAAGCCCACCATACCCGGATTCGAGAAGGTGCCGTCTTCGATTTCAATAAATTTCTTGCCGTCAAGTGAGGCCCTGATCTTCGTCCCCACATGCAGGATCTCGATCTTGTGCCACTTTTTAGGATCGATTTTCACGCGGGCGGTTCCTATCATCCGGCGCCTGGAATTCTTTACGTAATAGACCCTGAAGTTATCCTCAAGGGGATTCCAGCGGGCAATGTAGTAGTTCTTCTCGTCCTTAGCCCGCCAGATCGGTCCTCCGCCCTGATCTTCCTTCCCGGTTCCGGGCTTCACCATGACGGAGATTTTCACGTCCTTGAATTTCGTTCCCTCAGCAATGAGCAGATTGAAAGTATGGCCTGAGTTCTCCGTCCTCGTAAGAGCGACGACATTAGGCGACGTAGGTGCCGTATCGTCCCTGACAACTTTCCATAACCCGGGCGTACCGCGACCGTTCGTCTCTCCGGGCCGCCAGCCGGCAGGCACCTCACCCACTTTATCTTTGTCAAAAGTCCATACGGCTTTACCTCGCTTTGCTGCGACTTCCTCAGCCTGCTCGCTGCGGGGCTGGGCCGTGCACGAAACCTGGAGCAAAAGCGCGAGAACCACCACCAAAACAGCCAAGTATGTCTTCAGAATCCTCATGATCCTTTCCTCCTTTCGCTGGAAATCCGACTACCGGGCAGCCCCACCCCTTAAGCGTGCCGGCGGCAAGCTCCTTTAAAGCGGCTTAGTTTAACACCGCGGTGTTCGCTTACACAAGGGAATTTCCCCCGGCCGGTCAATCCAAGTGCACCGCCCTGCTCAGCTGCTTGCAGAAGACCCGGGCCAGTTTGGTTCGCACGCGGCCCTCAGCTTCCCTGAGCGCCACCTGATCAACGATGCGGCCGCCTTCAAGCACCGCCAGGGCCTCGCACATCCGCCCGGCGTCGATAGGATCGTGCGTAACCAGAATCATGGCGAATCCGAGAGCCGAACGAAGCTTGACGACTTGCTCGGTCACCGAAAGCTTGGTAACCAGGTCCAATCCACCGAAAGGCTCATCGAGAAGAAGAAGTTTCGGTCTTGCAGCAAGGGCGCGGGCCAATGCGGCTCGTTGTTGCTGGCCGCCTGAAAGCGTCCCCGGAAGCCTCTCTGCCAGCTCGCTTATGCCGCAAAGTTCAAGCACCTCCCGCACTCTGCTGCGAATTACTTGCTTGGAAAGGCCCTGTCCGGCCAAACCCAAAGCCACGTTTCCCGCCACCGTCAGATTCGGCCAGAGTGCCAGGTCCTGAAAAAGCATTGCAACGCCCCGCTTCGGAGGGGGAATCAAAATCCGTTTTCCCTGTGTAGCAACCCGGCCGGCGATAAGAACCTCTCCCTGTTGGGGAATTTGGATTCCTGCGATGATCCGAAGAAGCGTTGATTTTCCACTTCCCGACTCGCCTAAGAGCGCAACCGAAGCGCCTTTGCCGAGTCTGAAGTCCACCCCATCCAGCACTGCCACCCTGCCGCTACGCCAAACAACGCCGCGGCAGAGTACTTCGCTTTCGTCCTGGTCTAACTTCTGCTCAGGATCCATAAGCAGGACCGGTTTGCTCCTTGTTTTACAAAGCTGCGGTTGCCGGAGTTTTTCTTCTCAACAGAAGCGCCGAAGCGGTAAGGCCCGCAAAGACAACGCCGCCGTAAAGAATGCAAAGTGAAGCCACAAGGCCCTCGGGGCTGTTCGCCATTATCGTGAAGATGGCAAGAGGTAAAGAAGAATGTCCGGGAGGGTGTAAGAGAAGCACCGTGGTTATATCCGCTGCGCTCAAAACTGCGATCAAAAGAGCAGCAACGCCCAAAGCCTGCCGCAAAAGGGGCAGCGTAACCCTAAACAGGTAAGAGAGCCGGGGAACCCCGTGAATTCTATATGACCGTCCGTAATTCGTAGACACCCTTTCGACGCTGGGTGCCCGCATTAGCGGGCGCATCCC
>CAZGYL010000037.1:0-5014 GCA_964529985.1 uncultured Planctomycetia bacterium
GAACCTATCAGGCGGGTTTCGTAAGCGTAATCCGGTCCGAGAAAGTGAAGAGCCGCGGCCGTTGTCAGAATCTTGAGATTCGAAGCGGGCTTAAGCGGCTCCGAGGGGTTCACCTGAGCAACAACCCGCCCTGATCCTGTAAGCACAACCACGCCTACCCGCTGCACCTTGCAGCGGTGGGACCTAAGCAAACTTTCAATCCGCAGTTGGAGCGGGCTTGCAGCCCCCTGCAGGCAGCCTGCTGCAAGCAGGCATGCGGCAAAGAGGATCCGATAAGTCTTCTTGTTGCTGCTCATCGGTGCTGTCCCTTTTTGCGAAAAAGGAGTCTACGGGTCATGCCTCCGCTTGGCAAGGGTTCCGGGGCGGTTGACCGGCTGCGAGCACGGCCTTAGCATAGCCGTGAGCCTGGAGGTGCAGATTTTTCAAAGGAGGCCGCGGGAAAACGGTGTCGGAAAAAGAGCAGGATGGTCACTCGAGCGCCGAAGCGCCACCCTCCTACGCATTTACACCCTGGAAAAAAGGCCTCTGCCTTGCCGCTCTTTGCATGATGCTTGGAGGCGGGGCGCTTACCTTTTTGGGGCCGAGTTCAAAAGGGGTGGCTGTCAAGCAGGAGCGCCCGGCGCAACCGGCGGGCGCGGGCCAGGCGTTCTTGCCGGAAGGCTTTCCTGCGCCGGAGGGACAAGCCGCCGGCCGGGAGGCGACACCGTGGGGACCTGCGCTCCTACAGGGAGGAGCCGGCTTCCTTATCGGTTTCTCAATAGGTTACGCGCTCCGCACGGTGTTGCGCATGGTGGTGGTGCTTCTGGGACTCTTGCTTCTGGGGCTTGCTGCAATGCAGTACGCCGGTTGGATCCACATAGAATGGGGAGTGGTTGAAAGCCAGATCAACCAGGGCCTTGAAGCCCTGAAGGCGCAGTTCCGCAGTTTTTCGGACTTTATTTCGGGCGCGGTTCCGGCGGCAGGGCTTGCCGGATTCGGCCTTTTTGTGGGCTTGCGCCGCCGCTGAGTTACCGGGCCTGTTTTTGTCGGGCCTTCACGGTCCGCCCTCCTCTCTTTCCTGCCCGACTGTTGCTTCTAAAGTTTAAATTTCCCGCAGACCGATACCTGACGCAGGTATGGGGATGTCCGCTGTCGGGGCGGACGCCATGGTAACGGAGGGTGAGGAAGGGCAAGCCCATGGATCTTCGAGACTATTTGGCTGTAATCCGCCGGCGGTACTACATTTTCTTCCCCGTTTTTTGCGCTATTGTCGGAGCACACCTCTTATGGGTGACGTACGGGGCGAGAGCCAATTACGAAACGCGCGCACGGATAGTCGTGCACGAAGACCGCGGTACTCCGGAGGACAGCGGGCCGCTGTCCTGGCGGGTGTGGTTGCGGACTCCGACCCCGCAGGCTGTGGCCTCCGCGCTTCAGGACCCGGCCGTGCGGGCGCGCATGACCGCGCTTCTGAGCGGCGAAGAAGATTTTACACTGCGTGAATTCAAGAGGC
The DNA here is from genome assembly GCA_964529985.1 of uncultured Planctomycetia bacterium. GTDB lineage: Bacteria > Planctomycetota > UBA8108 > UBA8890 > UBA8898 > CAZGYL01. The sequence goes on from CAZGYL010000037.1 coordinate 1,493, forward strand.
GGCCGCTTGCTGATGAGATAGAAGAAGCGCTTCAGAGTTTCCGGAAGCGCTACCGCGGGCGGGAAGAGATCGCCTCAGCGCTTGACGACCTTGTTGAAGCTGAGGCGGAAGATAAGACCGGAACCGTGCAGATCACAGGTCGCGGGCCGGACGAAGACAGCTCGCGTGCAGTCGCGTGGGCCGCCACCGAAGCTGTGGTCCGTCATTTCCGCGATCTTCTTGAAGAGGATCTGAACTACTTCCAGGAGACGCTGCAAGAGGAATCGCAACGGCTGAAGGAGGAGTTGGCGCAGGCGGAGAAAAAATGGAGCGCCATTGTTTCGGAGGTGGGCTTTGATCCCGTTGCGAAGCGCGAACTTATAGAGCAGGAGATCCGCAAACTGGAAGCGGAGCTGGAAGAGCTTTCCGCGAGGCAACAGGAACTCGGCCGGCGTTACCGCGAACTGGTGCAGGCAAGGCCTTTGATGGAGGGCAACCCGAACACGATCCATGCGCAGAAACTTCTCGCAGACAACGAGCGCGTTCAAGCACTTGAAAAGCGGATCGTAGAACTCAAGCTCCAGCGCGACGAGCAACTTGAAAGCCGGACGCGGAATCACCCGGAGGTGCGGGCTTTGGAAGCGAAAATCAAGTTTCTTGAGGAACGGCTTCCGGAGGTGATCCGCGAGGAGCTTGCAAAGAGCCTGGTTGAGCTCAACGATCGCCAAATAAGCGATATCCTCTTTGAAAGCAGGAAGGTGGCGCTTGAGCGCGAACTGAAGCAGGAGCAGATAGCAGGCCTCAAGAAAAAACTTCAGGAGTTGAGCAGCAAGGTTCTCGCTTACCTGCCCGTGAAGAAGACCTGCGATGATCTGCGTGAAAAATATCGCAGTGTTCTTGCTATGGCGAACAACGTGGCTTTCCTGGGCAAGGCCAACTTCATGGGAAGGGTCCGCATTCTCGATCCCGGCCGCACACCTTTTGAAATTCCGGTACGCGGAAGAGGACCCGGTGCCTTTTTCCTGACCGTACTTCTGGGGCTCTTGGCTTCGCTTTCTGCAGTGTACTTTGTTGAGTACTTGGACGTGCGGGTCAAGACCGAGCACGACGTGACAAGGTACCTCAATCTGCCGCTTATCGGAGTGCTTCCCACAGTGGACCGCAGGGAGCTCCTGCAGCTCAACGCCGAGGGGACGCCGGTTGCGGAGCGTTTTAACACGGCGGCTACACTGTTGCGTACAACGGCCAGGGAACTTGATCTGCGCAGTTTCGCCGTATGCAGCGCCGTGGCGCAGGAAGGAAAGACCACCGTGTGCGTCAATCTTGCTGCAGCCCTGGCGCGTAAGGGCTCCAACGTGGTCCTTGTGGATGCCGATCTGAGGCGGCCTCAGGTACACAGGCTTTTGGGGCTGAGCAACGACGTCGGACTTTCCACGATCTTGAGCGGTTGGATATCGCCCCGCCAGGTCATAGACGGGATTATGAATCAAGCAGGCGAACTGGACCAGACTTCCCTCGTAAGAGAGGCGCTCCAGGACGGGGGTGTGCCCGGACTGCGGGTTCTTACAAGCGGCCCTGCAGTTGAGACGGCCGCCAAACTCATTGAATCCGATCGCTTCCCGCAGCTTATCAGGCAGTTGACCGAGATGGCTGACTTCGTGATCTTCGACACCCCCCCGCTTGACCGAGTGGGAGACGCGCTCACCGTCGCTTCGCTTGTTGACGGCTGCATTGTGGTGGTGGGCGCCGGCCAGTGTGAGCACCACGATGTGAAGTGGGCCAAACACCTGCTTACAAACGTGCAGGCGAATCTGCTGGGAGCCTTCCTGAACCGCTACACCTTCCGGCGGAGTCGGGAGGCGGAGTACTACGCCTACGGATACGAATCGCGGAACGGCAAGCCGGCACGCGTGCGCGTGTAGAAGAGCCCCTTAAGTGCAGGGACAGAGGACGATGGCCTCAAGGAGCAAGGGGACTGAGAAGATCCGTCTTGAGGAAGTCCGTGTCCGTTCCCTTACAGCTCCACCTGCAGAAGTTCCGCCGAACCTTGAGGCTTCGGTAGCACGAGTGGGGGTGCTGCGGCCTGTCGTGGTGGTGGAACTGGGTAAGCGCCGTGTCGTTATTGAGGGCAGAAAGAGGTTTTATGCGGCGTGCAAAGTAGGCCTGCGCTCTGTTCCCGCCGTGTGCTTGAGTGTTGGGGGGCAGGCGCTCACTGAACTTGCCAAGTGGCACACAGCGATCGAGCCGGAAGAGCAGCGGAAGGAAGATTGGAATGCTGCGTTGCTTGCCGAGGCTGCGCGCCGCGGCCTTATTCGGCCTGAGGACGCTGCTGAGTTGCGCGGATTAAGCGGCCGCGATTTAGTACAGGCTTTGCGCGATATCTGGGAGAAGAAGTGCAAGGAGGAGGAACAGAAGAGGCTGGAGGCCCAGACAGAGATTCAGCCTCCCTCGGATCTCTCAGACAGCCCGCCGGCCCAAGGAGGCGCCGACGCGGGCGACCACCACGCGCTTGCTCAGGACATGGCCCTCGAATACCTGGCCGTGGATCGGTTTACAAGTCCGCAGAAGGAAAGAGGACCGGCACGAGGCCCTGCCAAACGTACTGCTGGAGGCGGACAAGCTGCGATTCCTGACCGGGCCGTGGCTGTAGGGCCGGCTGTGGATCTGCCGCCTCCACCTCCTGATCTGAAAAGCAGGCAAGAAGCGGCGGAGGCTCCTGCGGGCTCAGCTGATAAGGGAAGCAGCCCTGCAGGGGACGGCGGTGACCGGGAAGGTCCGGAAAAGCCGCAAGAGCCTGAAGCAAAGCCCAGGCAAGGTGACCAGCAAAGCGGCTCCCGCACGTCGCTTTGCCCGCTTGTTTCCGGGCTTTTCAGTGATGTGGCCGGCAAGCAGCGTATTCCCGTGGAAGACGTTGAATCTCTGATCAGGGAACTTCTGCGGCGCTACAAGGAATCTCCCTGCGAGTTCCTTGCCTGGAGGGAGCTTTTTGAAGAAGACGCTTTTGCGGCGCACAGCCTGCTTGTTGCGAAACTTGCGGTGCACCTTGCTTCTTCCTTGAAATGGACCGGCTCTCAGGTGGAGAGGTTTGCAGCCGCAGCGCTCCTGCATGACGTCGGGCTTGTCATTTCGAACTGGGATCCGGGCCGTGCTGAAGGTGCGGGACCACTGTGGGGCGAGACCGAGGACCACGGGGAACTGGGCCGCAGGCTTGTCGAGCAAGCGGGTAGGTGGGGGGCTCAAGTGCAGTCCGTTTGCCGGGACCACCATGAGAGGTGGAACGGCAGCGGTGTCCCGCGAGGCGCCAAAGGGGAAGAAGTTGATCTGCCGGCCAGACTGATCGCCATACTGGATCACTTCACGCTGCTTATGCGTCCGTGGTCGGGGCCGAAGCTCTCCCCGTCAAAAGCGATTGCGGCTCTTACCGAGGAGGTGCGCAGCGGGGCTTTTGACCCGGCTACGCTAAGGGCCTTAGTCGCTCACTTGTCGTGGTATCCCTTAGGGAGCATATTCAGGCTTGAGAGCGGCCAGATCGTGCGGGTTGTG
>CAZGYL010000037.1:5024-15870 GCA_964529985.1 uncultured Planctomycetia bacterium
CGCGCTGGCCCAACAACCCGCAGCTTCAGGTCATAAGAGGCGAGAACGAAGGCAAGGGCCTCATCCTGCAGAGTCCCGAAAGTATAGCCGAAGACCTTACGCTGAGCGAAACCGCGTTGGTCTGTAGTTGACGGTGCCCGCCGCTGCAAATAGTATTACGTTCTAGAATGATCGCGCAGGGACGCGACGAGGCCGTTTTCCGCGGAATCCGGTGGGCGATTAGCTCAGCCGGCTAGAGCGCCTGCCTTACAAGCAGGAGGTCGGTGGTTCGAGTCCGCCATCGCCCACCACTTTTTAATTTTTCCGCCGCGGCACGCAGTTGCCTTTCAAGCCCGATAAGGCGTTTCTGGTACGAAAAAATGGAAAGATTGGGGTAGCAGCCGGGTGGCGGCCGGAAGCCATAGAAGATCCGCCAAGTGAGGCCGTCGTACCCGACCTTTCGCCCGGCAACGAGGCTCTAATCAAGCTCGAGTTGAAGATGCCGCATGAGCCGGTTTCGGCCCGCGTAATCCTTGACCCGAATCCGGTTGATAGAGAGCCATGCAACTACGTTAGAGAGGTTTTCCTCAGACCCCGGCGCCGATCTGGACTCCCGCTCTGCTCGGGGATAGCTTGGGAAGAAAGGGACGCCGAAGGCCCGGTCTTCGGTTTGTCGGGAAGTGGTGAGGTGAGGTCAGTCGGAGTACCCGCGAAGCAGGTTCGAGCCATGAAGCGCGTACGGTCATTTGCCGGCTGCAGTTTTGTCGCTCTTCCCTTTGTCTTATATGGAGCAACACTTACGGTCGGACCGGAAGGGGCTCTGTACAGTGACATCCAGCAGGCACTGGATGCCGCCTCTGACGGTGATACAGTGCTTATCCTGCCGGGGACATACCAGGTGGAAGAGCCGCTTGATCCAAACAGGCTGCATGACCCTCAAGATCCGAGCTCACCTGCCGTAAAGAACATTGTGATAAGAAGTGCGGAAGGCCCTCAGGTCACCGTTGTGCGCATGAGTTCGACGCCGAAAGATCCGGATTACGCAAGCGTGTTTGTTTTCCAGAGCGGCGAATCCGAGCATACAGTGCTTGAGGGATTGACTATGGAAGGTGGAACCGGCATAAGGCGGGAGGGCTATGGAAATCGGGAACAGGAAGGAGGCGCCGTGCTGTGCCGCAACCACAGCAGCCCCAAGATCATAGGCTGCGTAATAGAAGGCAATGAGGCGTTGCATGGGGGCGCGATTGCGTGCCGGGACAGTTCGGCGGAGATAAGGAATTGCGTTATAGGGAACAACCTGCAGCCCGGGATTTTTTGTGTCAACTCCAGCGTTCGTATAGTCGGGTGCAAGATCGAAGGCCAGGCCATGAGGAGGAGCAGCCCGGGTGGGGGGATTCGTGCGGAGCTGTGCGACAGGCTCCAAATAATAGATTGCGAAATATCGGGGAACGAGGCTCAACGAGGTGGAGGAGTTTTCCTTCTCGCCTGCAAAAATTGCACTTTGGAAAACTGCATAATCAAGGAAAACACAGCCTTCGGAGGAACAAGCTGCGGCGGAGGGATAGAATTCTACTCAAGTACAGGCATAATGACGGGGTGTGATATAGAGGGGAACAGCTCTCCGGGCGGAGGCGGAGGAATCCAGCTTTACGATCAAAGCGAGGTTACGTTGGAGGATTGCAAGATCGTTGAGAATTATTGTCATGAGGTTGGGGGTATTGATGTCGAAAGATCCAGGCTTAAATGCATGAGATGCCTGATCCGTGGGAATCTCAGCATGCGCAGAGGAGGCGGCGTATTCCTTTATGACTCTACAGGAGAGTTTTTCAAATGCGAGATCAAAGAGAATATCGCCAGGGAGCCCGGCGGAGGTGCGGCCGTTGTGTGCGGATATGCGAATTTCACGGAATGTACAATATCTTTCAACGTGGGCCGGGAGGGAGGAGGCATTTCAGTTCAGGGGGTCGGTGGTTTTTTGGTCGTTCAGCGCTGCACCATAGCGGGAAACGCGTGGGCAGGGATAAGATTCGGATCGTGGAGCAAAGGAGAAGTAAAGAATTCGATTATATGGGGCAACGGAGGAACCTCTATCCTTGCGGTGCCTGACAGTCAACCGGCCGTAAGTTACAGTTGCGTGGAGGGTGAAAGAGTTTGGCCGGGCAGAGGCAACATCAATAAGGACCCTCAATTTTGTGGTTGGGGTGAAATGGAAGAGGTCTACGTGGACCCTCAGGGGACAGGTGAAGGTACGGGTACGCAGGAGAATCCGTACAGGGAACTTTCAGCCGCCTTCTCCTACAGCTTGGCGTTGGCGCAAAGCTCGCCGTGCCTCACTTCGGGGCAATTCGGAGAAAGGATCGGGGCTGCTACCGGACTTTGTGGAGAACCGGGTGTAAAGAAGCGTACCGTTTATTTGGCTGCAGGCACTTATGATCTACGCGGGCTTACGTTCAGCTGCAATGTGAGTTTAGAAGGAGCGGGACCGGAGCTTACGAAGCTCGAATACGGGGTGTTCGGCCTTCAATCCGGCTGCTCGCTTGAAGGGGTGACGATTACCAAGGGATCCCTGGGAGCTCTGGTCATTCCACGGGACCAATCTCCGCAGGTAAGGAACTGCACCATTGAGGGCAACAGGGCAGTCGAAGGGATTCTGTGGATCAGTGCGGGATCTCCTGTTTTTGAGAATTGCATTATCCGAAACAACTTCGTCTCAGCGCAGGGCGTGATCGCGTGTGCGGAGGGCGCCTCACCATTGTTCAAGAAGTGTCTGATCAGAAGAAATGCCGGCGATATCATGAAGTCAACAAACTCTTCGCCCACGTTTGTCGATTGCACGATCCGGGACAACGGCACCCGGTATGGAAGTGAAATGGTGTGCCGCGAGGGGACGCTATTACGCTGCCTAAGATGTCTTTTTCTGGGCAACGCGGGAAAGCTCTTTGATTGCGAGGCGTCGCAGTTGGAGCTTGAGAACTGCGTTATTGCGGGGCAGAGAGCCGGGTTTGTAAGTCTCGGTGAAGGCAGCGAAGCCCTTTTCAGCCATTGTACCATTACGCACAACGGGATACGCGGCGTGCAGAGTGTGTGCCGCGCTGCAGGCGCTTCGTTCCGGAACTGCATCATATGGAAAAACGGCTGTTGGGTGCCGTGCCCGAAAAGGGACGGGTGTATGTCGAGCACCGATCCGACGTTCGAACATGAAGGAGAGTATGATTTCAACAGGTGGAAGGAGGTGGAAAATCCTTGGGGAAGGGAGCCGTTTGAACTGGCGGATTTCGTGGTTGTGGAGCCGGATCTCCGCTTGCGCCCGGACTCCCGGCGATAGATGCAGGACTACCCGAATACGCGCCGCAATGTGATATTCTCGGATTACCAAGGCCGTGTGGAGGCCTTCCTGATATCGGGGCTTACGAGTACTGCAGCCCTCTCGGTCCGATTCACATGTTTGTAAGAGGCGACGTGAATGACGATGGAGCTTTGAACGTGGCGGATGCAATCGCCGGTATTTACTACATTTTCGGACTTGCTGCTTCGCCTCCGACCTGCCTTCAGAGCGTGGATGCCGACGATTCCGGCGATATTGACTTGGCCGATCCGATATACATTCTGCAGTACCTTTTCGTTTCGGGCTCACCTCCCAAAGAGCCTTTCCCGGAGTGCGGCTGGGACACAACCCCCGACGCTCTCACCTGCGAATCTTACCCTCCGTGCGTATCCCGGTAGCCTTGCACTCAGGAACCGAAAGGACAGATTGCTCCCCTTCTGCAATCGAGGGCGTCATCCTCGGTCGGATCTGTGCCGGGGCTTCGCCAGGGAGGTGCCGGCGGAAGGCCGTTCCCGAAAAGAAAGTTCAGCAGGCCGATTGCGTCTCCTATATTTACGGCCCCGTTGTCATCTACGTCCGCAGCGTCAAGGCAGTCCAAGGTCTCAGGCCCTGTAACAAAGAGATACAGAAGGATATTGATCGCATCGGCTATTGAAAAAACCCCGTCTCCGTCCACATCTCCCCTAATGAACTGAGCTTTCTCATAGGCGCTGATCCAGATGGGATCGTTAGGTTCTTCTTCCTCGGAATCGCCGAGCACTCCAAGGGCTCCGCCTCCCTGTAGTTTCCCGACGACCTGGCCGCTTCCCTCGTCAAAAGGCCAGTAGCCGATGAGACCTTCCTCATCTCCTTCAAGCCTTACCTTCATGAAGCTCTGTATCTGTTCCTGCGTTCTTGCATGATCCCAAAACCTGACCTCCGCTATAGCGCCGTTAAAGGGATCGATGGCTCCGAGGTTGGAAAGACCGTCACGGCCGATATTAAGTACATTGCAGTATACCTCGGAAGCAAAATTATGCTGCACTCCTGAAGGCTCTCCGTTCAGGTAAAACGTGATTTCAGGGCCCTTCTGGACAAGGGCGACATGGGTCCAGCTGCCGTCGTAAGGAACCTCGCGGAGGCGATCGAAACTTTCGCTGCCCGTCCGGGGCCAGTACTCCAAATTGTTGTGGCGGTCAATCTGAAATCTGAAGCCGTCGGTCGCCACAATCGTATCGAAGTATCAGTCCGTGCTTTCGTTTCTCCATACGTATGCCTCTATGGTGAACTCGGAGAGGACGTAAGCGAAATTGGGGACAAAGACTCTGTCATCGATTCCGTCGAACGCAAGCGCAGGACAGCCGTCCGCGGAACTCAATGTCAGGACGCAGAAAAAAGCCAAGGTTTCCATTGGACGCATCCCTCTTTTTCCCGGTCGCCGTCACCTGCCACCAGGCATATCAACCCGTCCTAATGTTCTACGCTCACCCGCTGGGCTGGACCGACACCAACACCGCATAGATTCATTATCTCCGAGTGCTCCCGTCCAAGTCAAACACGAGTTCGAGGACGGGAATTCATGGATCAAGTTGTTGTTGATCACTTGTCGGGGGGTGCGTACAATCCTGGAGGCCGGACATTGATCGGGCCGTTGCGCCCGGTGGGGGCTTGCAGAGCGACGGCAGGCCGGAGCCGGCCTTTTTGAGAACCGCAACAAGGAAAGTAGGTGAGATGGAAACAAGGAGGTCGCTATGGGCAAGGTGTCGATCGGCGTGAATCTTGAGTTCGTGAGGCATGCTGACAAGCCGTTTGAGTGGGCGATTGAGAAAGCCGCCGAGCTTGGCTATGAATACGTGGAGCCTTGGGTGCACTTGGGCAGAGAGCTTCTCAGCGAAGCGGGATATTACCAGAGCGTGTCGCTTCTTGATGACCCGTACCGAATCAAAAGGGCTTGCGAGAAAGCCGGCGTGAAACTCTCGGGTCTGTCCTCACACACACCGCTTTGCAAGCCCGATATCAGTCTGGATTATCTGAAGCAGGCTATAAGATTCGCAGCTGAATGCGGCGCACCGGTTGTGAACACCGATGAGGGCCCCAAGCCTCCGTGGACGACCGAGGAAGAAGATTTCGTGCTCATGCGTTACGTGCTCAAAGAAGCTTCCATGATGGCTGAGCCAAGGGGTATCCTTATCGGCCTGGAGCCTCACCAGCAGTACAGCAAGACTCCTGAAGGTCTGGATAAGATCTACAACCTGGTCGACTCGCCTGTGATAGGGATCAATTTCGACACCGGAAACAGTTACTTGTGCGGACAGGATCCGATCGCATGGCTTGAGCGTGTCAGGGACAGGCTCGTCCACATCCATGCGAAGGACATATCGATTCAGCAGTCCGAAGCGGAGCGCGGGAAGGTAACGGGGACGCCTGCCGGCTGCGCCTGCGGAGACGGAGTTGTGGACTGGAAGCGCGTTGTGGAGATCTGCAAAGCCGCTCCGCGGGATATTGTGCTCAGTGTCGAATGCGGTACGATCGAGCAGGCGGAACGCAGTATTAAGTATTTGAAGTCTCTACTGTGAGGAGCGGCCGTAGGATTGCTGCGGGGCGGTTCATTCCGCCTTTGTACCGTAGACGGCTTTGGTACGGCCGGAAGGAGCCACGATAGTGCCCGTAGCGGCGAAGAAGCGCTTCAGTTCCGCTTCTTCCGAACCTGCAAAAGAGCGGACGCCGCGCGTCCCCAGTACGTAAATTCGTATCACGTAAAGGAGTCTCACAAGGGGTTTTTCGGGGGGGAGGTGCTCCATCATTACAAACCGGCCGCCGGGCTTCAGAACTCGGACGACCTCCGAGAGCATCCGGTTTCTTACCTCTCTTGAAAGCTCGTAGATCGCATAAGAACAAGAGACGCGGTCAGCCGTTGCGTCTCCAACAGGAAGCATTTGCACATCGGCCTGCACCCAAAAAGGTGCGTTTTCGGGGGGTGACTTCCGCAGGGCTTCTCGGAGCATGCCTAAAGAAAAGTCAATGCCTATAACGCGTACTCCTTCATGCCTCGCTGCAGCGAGGGCGGAAGAACCCGTGCCGGTGCAAAGATCCAAGACCGTGTGCCCGGGTTTGAGCTGGAGCGTCTCTGCAAGAAAAGAACGCAGGGATTCCGCGCTGTCCTTCGAGTGAGCCTGCACAAAACGGTCATAGAACCGGGAGAAGCGATCGTAGTACCACCTGCGGAATCTCATCTGAGTCCTCCTCCCTGCTTGAGCCCTCGCGTGTATAGAATTTCCTACCTTTTACCGGCCGCAAGGCGATTTGCAGGGTAAAGGCACGAATTCCGGCGGATAAGCCGAGCAACCTAAGGCCGAGTTCCTGATAAGAGAACCGTCGGGCGCATTCATGGGCGCACCTTTAAAGAGAAATCTGAGTATTGCAACGGTGTCTGCGATATCGATCTGGCCGTCGTTTGTGGTATCGAGGTTGGCAAGACAGCAGGGCTTGCTGCATGGATCTTCAATCGAGCCGAAAAGGTATCCCAGGCTGCAAACCGCGTCGGCTATATCAACCCCACCGTTGCAGTTTGCATCGCCTGTGAAAACATATACCGGCGGTGGTTCAGCCCTCCGGACCCGGAGAGCATCGAATACGATCCGCCTGTGGGCGCTTAGAGGTTCGCCTGTGTTGTCATCAAGCCTTACCCATTGGTCCGGCCCGGTTAAAAACCTGAAAACACCGAGCGGCCGCCAACCGCTTCCCGCGTTCTGATTAAGCGCGATTTCAGCCACGCCGCCCGCGTGTTTCACCCGGTAAACCGTATTGCGTGATTGCCCCCAGCCGGCGGCTATGTAGACCTCGATCCGATACTGTCCTTGTTCCAGGAACTCAAGGTGCCATATCCCGTAATTATCGGGTTCACGCGCTTCCCATGCGTAAGTCCAAAGAAGGGATCCGCCCCAGCCTGCATTTTCAGAGTGCCAGTAGGCGGGGGTTCCGTGCCTTTCAAAACACGGTTCATCTTGATCCACGATCCTGCCTTCAGGCGGTATCTTTTCGCAGGCGGCGGGCCCCTTTGCAAACTGGAGCAGCTTTTCTATATCGCCGTTGAAAAGATCCGTATCGACTCTGCCTTTAATGCCGGGGACCTTTCCGTTGCTACTTGTCTGCCAGAAGACCCAGCTTGACCATTGGCGCGGCAGATTAGGGCAATCAACTCCCCAATGAGCCACCCAAAGCGGCAGCTCTGAGAATTCAGCCGTGCCCACATTGTCCTGCCAAAAGTACTTGGCGGTGTAAATGAGTGGAGGCTTTCCTGTTGCAGCTTGTATCGTGCGGACCCATTGTCGGATTCCGGCTGTGATCGTTGCAGAGTCGAAGCCGTCGGTTGTCTCCACATCCAAAACAGGTGGCAGATCGTCGGGCTGGAGCGTGCCGATCTTGCGCAGGATCAACTGTGCCTGCCGGACCGCATCCAGTCCGGGGCGGAAGTACTGGTAGGTTCCTCTTATGATTCCCACGCGCCTGGCTTCTGCCCAATTGAACTCAAATTTCGGATCCTCAAAAAAGCCGTCCGCAGCACGTATGAAGGCAAAAACAACACCGCTTGCTGCAACAGCGTCCCAATCGATATCACCCTGCCAGTAAGAGACATCGATCCCGGGCACAGTGGGACCGTCGGGGCAGACGATAGCCTTTTGGTTAGGGAGCCTTGGAGCCCCGGCGGCCTGGAGTAAGGGAGCTGCCGGACGGCATGAAAAGAATAAAATAATTAGATTAAGCGAATGGAAGAAAGATATTCCTACAGATTTTGATCTCATATCTTTGACCTCATGAAGTTCAATGGTACAACGTGCCGGGCAGACCGGGAAGCCGGCCTTTCCCGAGCCGAATGGCACGCAGCAGAGGAAGCGCCGGCCTGAGAAGAAAAATCCTGCGGCGTTTCCGGCGAAAGAGTTTGACATTGGGAAAGGTACGTGGTAGTAGTGAAATCGGGTCTGTGTCAGGGTCCGAGAGCAAGGGCTGGGTTTACCTGACCTCTCTTAAGCACGTCCACCCTTTAGAGTTAGGAGGTGCCGATGAAAGCTCTACTTTCATTCTGCACGGTCTTGTTTTGTCTTTTTGCGACGGTGGGTGAGGCGGAGGCCGCGGAGTTCATCCGCGGCGATGCGAACCTCGACAGCCGAGTGGATCTTGCCGATGCGATTTTCTTGCTTGTGTGGCAATTCCGCGAGGGAGCTCAGCCGGCGTGCATGGACGGCGCTGATATCAACGACGACGGCCGCACCGATCTGGCGGACGCTGTTTATCTTCTTCAATGGCTGTTCCGCGACGGACCCGAGATTCCGCCTCCGGGAACAAGCTGCGGTGTGGATCCGACTCCGGATACCCTTGGCTGTGATGAACCTCCGATGGCTTGTACCGGCGGTCCTTCGATTCAAGTGAGATTCCTGCCCACGGAACCTACAAGGGCGGGAGAAACTTTCGCAATCGAAGTTATGACCGTGGGGCCGGATGGGACCCCTGTATACGATTCGTTCTTTGATGTCTTTGTTGAAGTGCACCCGCAACGGTCGGATGCGCTCAGTCAGCTGCCGCCCGACCCGGTTACAGGGGAGCCCAGGACACGAGAGCGCATCTTCGAGCTTGAAGATCTGGGTGGGGGCCTCTACGGGACGGACTTTCGGATCGACGTTGCCGGGCCTTACGGATTCCAGGTGTATGTGGTCGACACGCGCACAGGCGATAAGGTGCCCGAGCTTTACGACGCAATCACTCACGAGGTCCTTCCAACGGAGCTTGTGGAGTTGGAGCTTGTAAGTCCAGAGTTTTCCGTGCCGGTTATCTTCACGGGCCGGGATAGGTTCGGCAACGCGGTTCCGATGACAACCGAAGATGTGGTGGTGACGCCTGCGGATGCCGTCCTGGAGGTGACCGGCGTGGAAACGGTTCCGGCAGGCCGACCTGAAAGCACGCTTCTTGCGGTGCAGCTTGCTTTTCATGACTACGCCCTCAGTGCTGTTGAAATCCGTCACCCAGGCAGCGGAGCGACGCTTATGGCGGCAGTGGGGTTTGCGCCCTGGAAGGTCAGCTTCTCGCCTCCTCCGGGAGTCGAACCCCTCCCGATCGAATCAAGCCTGGCTGTTGAACACGGTTTGGCTGTCAATAGTTTCTTTGACGTTTTTGTTGATCTACAGATCCCGGAAGGGGCTCCTCACGGTTGGGCGAGTTTCAGCTTCCCGCTTGCGTGGCCGGTTGATGCCCCCATAGAGCTTGTGGAGGTAAAGCCGGGTCACGAACTGCTCACCCTGACAACGGAAGGGCCGATCGAGGTCGAAGGCTACAACGTACTGCTTGTAAACGGCGCTGTGGCCGGCGGACAAGAGCTCGGTACAACGCCTAAAGCGATTGATATCACCTTTCATGCCGTTGATGTCACAATCCCGCTGGGCCCGCCGGATTTCCAAGTCCCCCAACCGGGGCCGCATGTGGCTGACGGAGGCGGTACGCCGATTCCATACAATCCGGCTCTTTTCCTGGCCCCGGGTGGCCCTCCGTTTTTCTGGTCGTTCCTTTTCACGGTCAAACCGGTCAAGACCCTCACTATGCACGTTTACAGGGTTGAAGGAGCAGCAACGGAAGCTGATATACGGACGGATGTAAACGAAGCCCAAAACATGTTCAACCTCAATGCGTTCCTGTGCTCTCTGCCTTTTTACGTGCAGTTCAACCTTAAGATCACGACGATTCCCAAGAGGGATTGGAATAAGATCGACGAAGATGGAGATGGCCTCGATCGGTACGACAGCAACGGCGATGGTGATTACGCCGATCCGGGGGACAATAACGATCTTTTGAACGCCATGCTCGAGGATTATTACGACGTCGGCCCCAATACGGAGAACGTCTATTATGTGCCTTCGATTCGAGGGGGTGCGATGGGAACGACATATTGGCCGAACGGACAGGTCGCGATTGACAACAGCTCGGATTCCGACAACCTCACCCTGGCGCACGAAAAAGTGCATGAGATGGATATGCGCAAAGACGGCGACTTCGACGTTGAAGATGGTGCGGACACCGATCCGTCCCGTCCCGGGGTTCAGCGCGATCCCACGGCCAACGCTCAAGGGGCATACGGGCCCGGAAATATAATGAACTACGGCAATACGGGAAGACTATTAACCCGGCAGCAGGGGCAACACCTGGATCCGTAGGCCTGCGCTCAGGTGCCCGTCCCGCAAGGCGGAAACGAAGGGCAGCTGAGCCCGTCTTATGAGGAATCCGGGCCGCAGGCACCGAAAGGCTCAGGCAGAGGGCCTGCAGCGCCGAAAAGGTGCCCCGGGATCCTAAGCGCGTCCGCTATATCCAGGGCCCCGTCGCCGTTGGCATCGGCTGAATCCGGGCATACCGGCATAGGTCGGCCGCCGAAAAGGCTTCCCAAAAGGGAAATGGCATCGGCGATATCGACCGCTGTGTCCACGTTGACGTCACCTCGTCTGAATGCTTGAACCGCGCCTTTAAGTTGCACGACCCAGCCTTCAGGCACGTCATGGTGGAGCCCTACACCTACAATGGTCA